>NZ_JBMNDR010000057.1:0-5402 GCF_052543235.1 Streptomyces sp. SAS_272
GCTCTCCCCGGGCCCCGGCGTGCCCACGGAACTCCCCCGCACACGAACCGAACCCCTCACCGCAGGAGGCACCTTTGACGCCGTCTCAGACGCAGCACCGCACGGCACACCCCGCCCCCGCGGCCATGACCGGACTCCCGGCCGGAGCCGGGACCACGGGCGGCGTCGACGCGCACACTCCCCGGGTCAGTGACGACATGACCGTCGAGGTCGCCCTGGCCGTCATGGCGGGCGCCCGTGTCGGGTACCTGACCGTGTGCGACGGCGACGACCAGAGCACGGGCGTGGTCACCCTGGCCCGGCTCGCCGCCCTCCGCGGCGGTTCCGCGTACACGGACCGGATCCGTCTGCGGGACGTCCTGGACGGATCGCCGCGATCGCGGATCCGGTCCGGCGCCCGGCCCGGCGATCCCGGCGAGCACGCCCGGACCCCGGACGGACTCGCCCTCTCCCACTGATCCGGTGCGTGGTTCTGCGTGTGACCGCCGGCCGCCGCCGCGTTCCTCAGGACGCGCGGACGGGCCGGCCGCTCACCGGTCGAAATAGCTGAAGTCGCCCACGGTCCACGCGCCGACGTCCTTGATCGCGACCCGGTACATGCCGCCCGCCTCGGGGATCCCCAGGTTGCCCTGCAGGATGCGGGCCAGATGGAAGTGCAGGTGCGTGGGCGCCTCGCCGGCGGTCGCGCCCTCCGGCCGGGGACGGGCGAAGATCTCGGAGAACGGGCCGAGCCGGTCGGAGTCCTTCAGGACCTCCGCGACCCGCTCCCTCCACACGGCCTCCGGCGCCAGCCGGCCGGTGATGACGGCGCCGCCCACGACCACGGTCAGCGACATCTGATTGCTCGGCTCGGACTCCACCGCGGCGGAGATGGCGACGAGCAGCTCATCGGGGTTCGACATGAGAGCACATTTTATGCAGTCGCCGGTCCGCGTACCGCCCCACGGTGCTGAACCCGTGGCCCGGACGGCCCGGACCGCACCGGGCGGCGCCTGACCGGACGGCGGCGCGGCGGGGGCAGCCCACCCCCGTGCCGCCCCCGCAGGAAAGCTCTCCTCGCAGGTCGGCGGGGTTCCTCCGGGGCCTCGGGAGCGACGCCCACCGGCGACGCGCCGTGCTTCGCGCCCAAGGGCGACCGGCGGTAACGGAAGGTCGGCACAGCGGCAAGGCCGACAGATGGTGTTGAATTTCCCCCGGGGCCCTGGTGCCGTACGGCGCCGGGGCCCCTCGACGCGTTGCACAGCGAGGTGACATGACAACGGACAACCCTCTCGGTGATCGTCTGGACGACGACGACTACCCCGCATACACGATGGGCCGGGCAGCCGAGATGATCGGAGCCACCCCGGGGTTCCTGCGAGCCCTCGGTGAGGCGCGGCTGATCACCCCGCTGCGCTCGGAGGGGGGACATCGCCGGTACTCCCGCTACCAGCTGCGGATCGCCGCCCGCGCCCGCGAACTCGTCGACCGCGGGACGCCGATCGAGGCCGCCTGCCGCATCGTCATCCTCGAGGACCAGCTCGAGGAGGCCCAGCGCATCAACGCCGAGTACCACCGGGCCGCGAACCGGGCGCCCGGCGGTGGCGACTGATCGTTTCGGGCTCGGACCGCCCAGGGGCCGCCCGCCCCGGAACACGCTCCCCGGAACACCCCGACGCCCGTGCGCGGACCCCTCCGCCAGGGGGCGCCGCCCGGATGCCGACGGCGCCCGGTCCGGGTGTGCGCGTCACCCGGTCCGGGTGTGCGCGTCACCCGGTCCGGGTGTGCGCGTCACCCGGTCCGGGTGTGCGCGTCACGCCGGCGCCTTGACCCCCGGGTCCGTCGAGTCCACCGGGCCGTCCGGGACGGCCGCACCGGTCGAGGCGGACGAGCTCGCCGGGGCTCCCGGGTTCACCGGCTTCGCCTGCTCACGCACGGCCTCACGCACCACGTGGCGGCGGCGGGACGGCCCGAGCAGCGGGTTGGCCACACCCCAGGCCGCGCCCTTGCAGATCAGTTCCTTGTAGACGGCGGCGAGCCGACCCGTCAGGGCCGCCCGCACAGCGCGGTCGTCGCCGGTGACGTACTGGATCAGACCCTCCCTGCGCCCCAGCGAGATGCACTGGTTGAAGTAGCGCAGCGGCATGTCCGGGAGCTTCCCGCCGGTCAGGCGGGCCGCGACGGCGTCGGCGGCCTGCCACGCCATGGGGACGCCCGAGGCGCACGACATCCGCAGCGGCTTGTCGCCGACGCCCTTCGCCAGGGCCGCGTCGCCGACGGCGTACACGTCCGGATGCGAGACCGAGCGCATGGTGCCGTCGACCACGATCCGGCCGGTGTCGGTGACCTCCAGGGCGGTGGCCTGCGCGATCGGGTGGACGGCGAAGCCGGTGGTCCACACAGTGACCGCGGCCGGGACCGCCTCGCCGTCGGCGGTGGTGACGCGGTCGGCCTCGACGCCGGTGACGGCGGCGTGCTCGTGCACGGTGATGCCGAGCCGGTCGAAGACCTTCCGCAGGTGCCCGCGCCCCTTGGGCGAGAGCCAGTCGCCGAGACCTTCGCGGGCGACGAGGGCCACATCGAGGTCGGGACGGGCCTCGGCGATCTCGGTCACGGCCTCCACGCCGGTGAGACCGCCGCCGACCACGACCACAGGCTGTCCGGCGCTGAGCCCGGCGAGGCGCTCACGCAGCCGGAGCGCCCCGGGGCGGCCGGCGATCTGGTGGGCGTGCTCGGCCGCTCCGGGGACGCCCCGGTCGTTCCAGCCGCTGCCGAGGGCGTACACGAGGGTGTCGTAGGCCAGCTCCCCGACGCCGTTGGCGTCGACGACGGTCACGGCCCTGCGGTCGACGTCGACGCCGGTGACCCTCGCGACCCTCAACTCGACGCCGGTGCCCGCGAACATCTCGTCGAGCGGCCGGGGCGGAAGATCCTGGCCCACCGCGAGCTGGTGCAGACGGACGCGCTCGACGAAGTCGGCCTCGGCGTTGACGAGGGTGACGGCGACGTCTTCCGGGCGCAGCCGCCTGGCGAGGCGGCCCGCGACGATGGCTCCGGCGTATCCGGCTCCGAGGACGATGATGCGGTGCTGCATATCCCTGCTCCTGTCTTGAGCGGATTCGACTCCTGAACCGGACGGCGCGCCGTTTCCTGACAGGTACGGGATGTGAAGCACCTCACATCGACGTGGGTGGGCGTCAGAAGGGGACGACCAGGGGTTCGCCGTGGTCGGCGGCCGCCCACCGCTCGCTCGCGCGTTCGAGCTTGTCGGGGTTCACCTGGTTGCGGAACGCGGCGATGCCCTCGGCCGTGACCTCCAGGCACATGACGCCGATGACCCGTCCGTCGAGGACCGCCACCACGGCGGGGCCGCCGTTGGCGGTCGCGGCGTACATCCCGGGCGAGCCGCCCACCAGGGCGCGCTTGGCCTTGCCCGGCTTGAACAGGCCCCGCAGGAACTTCGCGACGGCGAGGGCGCCCTCGAACGCCGTGGCGCGGGCCGGAACCTTTCCGCCGCCGTCGCCGATCGAGACGGCGTCCTGGGTCAGCAGCCGCACGAGCGGCTCGGTCCGGCCGCTGGTCGCGGCCTCCAGGAACTCGTCGATGATCCGCCGGGCGGCGGCCTCGTCGATCTCGGTGCGCGTCCTGCCGTCCGCGACGTGCTTCTTCGCGCGGTGGAAGATCTGCTGGCTGGCGGACTCGGTGAGGTCGAGGATCGCCGCGATCTCCCGGTGCGGGTAGTCGAACGCCTCCCGCAGCACGTACACGGCCCGCTCGTTGGGGGAGAGGCGCTCCAACAGGGCGAGCACGGCGTACGACACCGACTCGCGCTGTTCGGCCGTGTCGGCCGGGCCGAGCATCGGGTCCCCGGCGAGCAGCGGCTCGGGGAGCCACTGGCCCACATAGGTCTCACGCCGTGCGCGGGCCGAGGTGAGCTGGTTGAGGCACAGGTTGGTGAGCACCTTCGTCAGCCAGGCCTCGGGGACCTCGACGCGCTCGACGTCGGCGGCCTGCCAGCGCAGGAAGGTCTCCTGCACGGCGTCCTCCGCCTCGCTCGCGGAGCCGAGAAGGCGGTAGGCGATGGCTCCCAGACGGGGGCGTGCCGCCTCGAACCGGTCCACGTCGCTCATGGTCAGGGGCATGACCGGAATTCTAGGCCGAACCGCCGACGGAGCGGCCGGCCGAACACGCCACACGTGTCAGCCGGCGCCCGGCGCCGCACGCCCCGCGTGCTCCGTCCGGACACGCCCGCCTCGCGGTCCCACGACCAAGATCCGCCGAGACGCCCGCAGAGTCGTCGTGCCGCTGCCAGACTGGACACGCCGGACGGGTGCGTCAGGAGGTTCGGACTCCGGACGGGTGTCCCACGGGTCGGCGTGCGGAAGGCTTCACCGTGGGGCCGGCGCGCGGCCGGCCCGCACGCCGGGGCGCGGTCCCGGCTGACCGGCCCGCGACGGCCGGGTGAGAGCGAGGCGGAGTGGCCCATGAGCGGTAGAGGCGTCACATCCCGGGGCACGACGCCGGAACGCGTGCCGGAGGACTTCGCGGTCGTCGTCGACGCCCATGGGGCGATCACGGCCTGGAGCGCGGGCGCCGAGCAGGCGTTGGGGTACCGGGCCGCCGAGGTCGTGGGCCGGCCGGCCGCCGGCCTCCTCGCCGCGCGGCTGCCCGAGTCGGCTCGGCGTCATGTCGCCGCCGGCCGCCGGACGGCCAGCGAGGTGGCGCTGCGGCACCGCGGCGGAGACCGTGTGGTGCTGCGGCTGCAGGGAACGCCGATGGCGGACGCCGGCCCCGGGCGGCTCTGGCTGGTGACGGGCGCGGGACCGCCGAGCGAGCCCGGGCGGGCCGAGCCGGGCACGGCGGCCCTGTGGGACCTCACGCTCGCGCAGCTTCCCGTGCCGGTGGCGGTCTACGACCGTGCGGCGCGACTGGTGTCGGCCAACGCGTCGATGGCCCACGTGATGGGTCTGACCGTCGACGAGATGCGCGGCCGGACCCTGTGGGAGATCGAGCCCACGAAGCCGTTCGACGAGTACGACCGTCTGCAGCGGCAGGTGCTGCGCACCGGCGAGACGGTGTTCCACGAGGAGCACGGCAAGGCCCCCGGCGAGACCCGGGAGCACGCCTGGTCGATGTTCATCTCACCGCTGAAGGACGAGGCCGGCCGGGTGCTCGGGGTCTCTGCGGCCGTCTTCGACACCACCGAACAGCACTGGGCGCGCCGCCGCCTCGCGGTCCTCAACGACGCCGGCGTGCGCATCGGCAGCGCCCTGGACGTGACCCGCACGGTGGAGGAGCTGGCCGACGTGGCCGTCGCCGGGTTCGCGGACTTCGTCACGGTGGACCTGCTGGAGTCCGTCGTGCTGGGCGACGAACCGGAGCCGCTGCGGCCGGACCGGCCCGTCGTGGTGGGGGGGGGGGGG
>NZ_JBMNDR010000057.1:5412-59507 GCF_052543235.1 Streptomyces sp. SAS_272
GCCGCGCGCCGCAGCGGTCGGTGCTGGCGGGCTGCCCGGAGTCGGTGGCGGCCCCCGGCGACGCCGTGCGCTATCCGGTCATGACACCGCCGATGCGCACGCTGATCGCCGGCCGGGGCACCCGGCACACGGCGGGCGAGCCGGGGATACAGGAATGGATCAGGTCCTCCCGGGCCCGCGCCGAGGCCGTCTCGAAGTACATGATCCACTCGTTGATGCTGGTCCCGCTGCGCGCCCGCGGCGTGACCCTGGGCCTGGTGCACTTCCTGCGGCACCGCACGGCGGACGCCTTCAGCGAGGACGACCTGCTGCTCGCCGAGGAGATCGTCGCCCGGGCGGCGGTGAGCGTGGACAACGCCCGCCGCTACACCCGGGAACGCCGCACCGCGCTGGCGCTCCAGCGCAGCCTCCTCCCCGTGCGGCCGAGGCAGCTGACGGCGATGGAGGTGGCGTACCGGTATCTGCCCGCCGGGTCCGGCGCCGACGTGGGCGGCGACTGGTTCGACGTCATCCCGCTGTCCGGCGCCCGGGTCGCCCTGGTCGTGGGCGACGTGGTGGGCCACGGCATCCACGCCTCGGCCACGATGGGCCGGCTGCGCACCGCCGTGCGGACCCTCGCGGACGTCGATCTCGCCCCCGACGAACTGCTCACCCAGCTGGACGACCTCGTCCTCAGGCTCGACCGGGAGGAGGGCCCGGAGGCCCGCGGGCGGGCACAGGACGCTTCGGGGGAGGTGGGGGCGACCTGCGTGTACGCCGTGTACGACCCGGTGTCCCGGCGCTGCACCATGGCCCGCGCCGGACATCCGCCGCCCGCCCTGGTCACCCCCGACGGCGGCGTGCGCTTCCTGGACCTGCCGGCCGGGCCGCCGCTCGGGCTCGGCGGGCTGCCCTTCGAGTCCGTCGAGGTGGAGCTCGCGCAGGGCAGTCTGCTCGCCTTCTACACCGACGGCCTGGTCGAGGCCGCGGACCGCGACATCGACGCCGGTCTCGCTCTCCTGCACCGGGCGTTGAGCGACCCGGCCGCACCGCTGGCGCCGCTGGAGAAGACCTGCGACGACGTGCTGCGCACGGTGCTGAGCGACCGTCCCGGCGACGACATCGTGCTGATGCTGGCGCGCACCGCCGCGCTGGACGCCGAGAAGGTGTGCACCTGGCAGGTGGCGCGGAATCCCGCGGCGGTGGCCGGGGCGCGCAAGCTGGCGGGCGACCAGCTGGCCGCGTGGGGGCTGACGGAGGCGGCGTTCGCCACCGAGCTGATCGTCAGCGAACTCGTCACGAACGCCGTGCGCTACGGCGGCGACCCCATCGTGCTGCGGCTCATCCGCGACACGTCGCTCATCTGCGAGGTCTCCGACGGCAGCAGCACCGCCCCGCACCTGCGGCGGGCCCGGGTCTTCGACGAGGGCGGGCGCGGGCTGCTGCTCGTCGCCCAGCTCGCCGAGCGCTGGGGAACCCGTCAGACGCCCACCGGCAAGACCATCTGGGCGGAGCAGTCCCTGCCGGCCGGCCCGGCCTGAGCCGGGACCGGGCAGCCGGGCCGCCCTGGTCCGGCTCCCGGTGCGGCGGTCCTCGATCCGGTCCTGGAGCCGGTCCTACAGGTAGTCCTCGAGGCGGGCGACGGTGAAGCCCTGCTCCTGGATGTGGCGCAGCAGGTTCGCCGTCATCTCGGTCATCGTCGTGCCCTTGAGCTCGGACGGTCCGCGGAAGTGGGCCAGGATGATGTCGCCCGGGTGGAGTTTCTTGTCGCCGCGCTGGTACTGCATGTTCGTGATCTGCATGGACTCGCGCCACAGGACGATCGCCTCGAGGCCGCAGGACGCCGCCGCGGCCCGGGTGTCCTCGTTCCAGTTGCCGTAGGGCGGGCGCAGCAGCCTGGGCGTGTTGCCGTACTCGGCCTTGAGCTTGGTCTGCTGGCCGCAGATCTCCTGCTTCTGGGCGCTCGCGCCCAGGGTGCGCAGGTTCGGGTGGGTCAGGGTGTGGTTCTGGACGCCGTCGCCGAACTGCCGGAGCGGCTTGAAGTAGCCGTAGTCGGCGCGGATGGCGGCGTCCGTCAGGAACATCGTGAAGGGGATCTTCAGTTCCCGCATCATCGTCACGAACTTCGGGTCCTTCTCGGCCCCGTCGTCGAACGTGAGGAAGACGATCTTCTGCTTGGTGGGTATCTCGCTGATCACCGGCACCCCGCCGCCCTCGGCCGCCGGCGGGGACGGCTTCGTCGCGGGCGGTGCCGGCGGCGCTGCGAGCGGCTCGAGCCCCCACTTGCGGTAGGCGGCCGCGGTCGCCGCCTTGGTGTCCGGCTCCGTGCCCGCCCGCGCGCCCGCCTCGCCCCGGCCGGCCCGCTCGGACGACGCGGAGGCGTCCGGGGTGGCGGAGGAGGACGAGGAGTCCGCGCGGGATTCGGTCGTGCAGCCCGTCGCCAGGCCCGCCGTCAAGAGGAGGCAGGCCAGCGCCGCCCCCCTGGTCCGCCTGTGCACCGCGCGCCCACCCCATGTCGTTCCGTGCGTTCGTCTGTTCGCCTGGTTCGCCTTTCTTGACGGCGAACAGATGTCCGGGGTTCCACCGTCGCCTCGGATGTCACGTACCTCACCGGCCCGGAACGACCTGGCCGGGCGGGCAGGCAGGCAGGCGGGGTGCGGGGGTGGGCGGGCGCCGAAGGCCCGGACCCGGGTCAGGGGTTCAGCACGACCTTGCCGGCGTCCATGACCATCCGCCCGAGCGCGAGGAACCGACTCGCGGCACTGCCTCGCTGCACGGCCCTCACCGCGGAGGACTTCGCCGGTCAGGACCTGATCTCCGTCCTCCTGACGCCCCTGCGGTTCACCCGCTGCTCCTTCGCGGGAGCCGACCTGCGCCACGCCGATCTGAGCGGCTGCAGCCTGAAGTTCTGCGATCTCAGCCATGCCGACCTGCGCGGCGCATCCCTGCGCGGCGCGCGCCTGGCCGGCTGCGACCTGAGCCATGCCGACCTGCGCGACGCCGATCTCACCGGCGCCGTGCTCGGATCGGTGAACACCGGCATCCCGCCGCACGGCCTCACCGATCTCACCGGTGCCCGTTTCGAGCGCGCGATCCTGCGCGACGTCCGGCTGGAGGGGGTCGCAGGAGGACCCTCCTGGCCTCCGGAGCAGCGGATCAGGCCCGGGTCCTCTTCGACCCGGGCCTGATCCGTGCACAAAGACGGCGCCGGCCGTGCCCGTTACAGCGTCACCTGCCTGCCTCCCAGCGTGACGACCAGACGGCCGTCCGAGGCGAAGGACCAGCCGAGGGCGCCCGAGTACGAGGCACACCGGCTGCCGTTGGAGCCCGTCCAGAACTGGTTGGAGCCGTCCGCGTCGCCGACGGTCTTGTCGTTCGAACCGCTGACCGAGAACCGGCAGGAGGTGTTGCCGCGGAAGACCGACGTCCCTGCGTCCCACGAGTAGTTGCGCTGGGCGTTGTCGATGCTCAGGTTGTTCGACACCGCCATCGAGCCCGGGTTGCTGTTGTAGGTGAACCCGTGCTTTCCGTTGTGGAAGGCGATGCTGCGCCGCACGACGTGGTTCACGGCGATGTCGTCGCCGCCGAGCTTGTAGCCGTTGCGGTCGCCGTTGGAGTTCACGGTCCCGTCGGAGAGGGTGCCGTTGTTGTAGGACAGGGAGTCCTCGACGGTCACCGGGCCGATGGCTCCGGTGTCGGTCTTGGTGTAGAGGTCCCAGCCGTCGTCGATGTTGTTGTGCGAGACGGCGTACCGGAAGACGTTGCCGGTGCCGGTGGTGAGCTTCGCGGCGAATCCGTCGGCGTCCTCGCCGTCGGAGTCGGCGTTGTCGTGCGACTCGGCGCTCAGGATCAGGTTGCGGGCCGGCCACTGGGCGGCCGGCGTGGTGGAGGCGATCCGGCCGAGCTGAAGTCCCGTGTCGCGGTTGTAGCGGGTCACCGTGCGCTCGATGACGTTGTCGCTGCCGCCCACGTAGATCCCGTTGTCCCCGGCGTGTTCCACGACGAGACCCTTGACGTGCCAGAACGAGCCGAACAGCTGAAGCCCGCGGTTGGTCGAACTCTCGCTCTGCGCGGCGAAGTCGAGCACCGGCGTCTCACCCGGGTAGGCGGCCAGCGTGGTCCGGGCGGACGCGGTGCCGTTGCTGGTGGCCGGGACGGTGACCGTCGACCCGTAGGCGTACGTGCCGCCGCGCAGGTAGATGGTTCCGCCGGCGGCTACCCGGCTGATCGCCGAGGTGAGGGTGGTCGGCGCGGACTGCGTGCCGGCCGCGCCGTCGCTGCCGCCCGGGGCCACGTAGAGGGCGGAGCCCGCCGGCGGTGTCGTGGCGCCCGTCACGTCGGCGTCGAGATAGTCGACGTTGGGCAGTCCCGCGGACGTGGTGGGGCTGAGCCGGACGGTGTTGGCGCCGGCGTTCAGCGACACGGTGAACGTCCTGGTGACCCACGTCGACCAGGCGCCGGTGGCCTCGAAGGACGGCGTCTGCACGGTCGTGCCGTTGACGACCAGCGAGGCCGGGCGGGCGGCCGCGGCGCCGTTGGCGAAGCGGACGTCGAGCGTCGCCGTGCCGGCCGTGGCCGCGTTCACGGTGAACTGGGCAAATCCGCCGGTCGAGTTGGCCCCGTTGCAGAAACCGCTGCCCGAGTACCCGGCCCAGTCGGAGTCGATGGCGCCGGTGCAGACCGCCGGGGAGGCCTCGGCCTCGTAGCGGGTGGTGGCGGCCTGTGCCATGGTGCCGGACGACGCGACGAGCGCGCCTGCCACCAGGCCGACACAGGCGATGACGGGTCTCACAAGCATGTCGTTCTCTCCATCTCCAGGACGGTGCGGGTCGTCTGCCAGAGGTACGGAAAGCGCTTTCTCCGGGAAGCTAGGGGCGTTGCCCTGAGCACGTCAATAGACGCGTACTTGATTTCTGTTCACATGGGTGCACAACAGGGGCGGTGGGGGTGGCACAAAAGCCGCAGGTCGGCTCCGCATGAACCACGCCGGAGCGTGCGCGCACCGTCTGCCGACATCCCTCGACACATTCGCGCAGGAGCATCACACAGGCTGCACACAGTCCTCCGCACGACTCGTTAGCGTTGCTGGCCGTTCGACTCCCCGTGCGAACGTGATCAGGTCGCGGCCAGGACGGAGCGACGGCACGTCAAATAGGAAGACCGCAGATGGACTACTGCTCCTCGTGTCGTCGGCATCTCAACGGAGCCCTGGTGTGCCCAGGGTGCGGCGCCTACGCCCCGGACATCGCCCCGATCCCGACCCACGGACACACGGTCCGGGCCGGAACCGCGCGGGCGACGTCGCCGTACGCGGCCACCGCGCACTTCACCCCCGCGCCCTACGCCCCCGCGTCTTCCGCCCCCGCGCCCGTCACTGTCGCCACCCTGGCCGCCGGTCCGCTCGCCGAACGCGTTCCCGAGCGCGTTCCCGACCGTGCGCTCGACGTCGCCCTCGGTCTCGATGCCCATGCCCATGTCGACGCCGACGCCGACGTCGACGTCGACGTCGACGTCGACCTCACGGACGAGACGGCCTCACCAGCCGTCGCGGCGGTGTCCGCGGCGCCGCAGGGCAGGGCGGCACGCCGGCGGCAGCTGGCCCGCTGGAAGAAGAACCAGCGGCGGGCCGTGGTCGTGACGGCCGTCACGCTCGTCAGCGGGCTGGCGGTCGCCGCGCTGGAGCGGCAGAACGGCGACCGGGCCCAGGCGGCCTCGGCGCCGGAGATCCCCACCGCCGCCGGCGGGGAGGAACCGACCCTGGAGCACACCGTCCCCACGGTGAGCCGGTCCGACGGGCGCCCTGACCCGCCGTCCGCCACCTCGCCGTCGCAGTCGCCGGCCACCGGGCCCGCCCGGAAGCAGGACTCGCAGTCCAACGCCCGCACGGACTCCGCCGCGCCGCCCGCCGACACGACGGCGCTCTCGGCGCCGGGGTCCTCGGGTCAGCAGCGCGGTCAGGGATCGTCGGCCTACGGCTCGACGGTCGGCGCCTTGACCGGCGCGACCGGGCAGCAGTCCTCCGACTCGTCTGCGACCGGCGGCTCGGGCGCCTCGACGTCGACCTCGGGCTCGGGCTCCGACGCGGACACCGCCTCGGGCACGGGCTCGAACTCGTCGTCCACGTCCGCCTCTTCGGGTTCGGCCTCGTCGTCCTCGTCGGCCTCGTCGTCCGGGACAGGTTCCGGCACGGGTTCAGGCACGGCGGCCACCTCGCCGTCCGACGTCTGTCTGCTGGGCCTGATCTGCCTCGGCTGACCTTGTCCCGGAGGGCCCGCACCAGAGCCGGAACCAATCGCGACGGCCGTGAGTTTCCACGGTGCTGAAGATGTTGCCGTAGTGCTGTCGCTGTCGCTGTGGACGTTGTCGCGCTGTCGCGGCGCGGACAGCGGTCCGGCCCGATTCTCTGGAGTTCGCATGGCCCTCTGGGACCGTTTCAAGGAGTCCGCGTCGACGATGCAGACCCAGCTCATGGCGAAGAAGAACGACCTCAAGAGCGGCGCCTTCCGCGACGCGAGCATGGCCATGTGCGCCCTGGTCGCGGCGGCGGACGGCACCGTGGACCCGGCCGAGCGGCGCCGCGTGGCGCAGCTGATCGCCACCAACGAGGTGCTGAAGAACTTCGACGCCGCCGACCTGCAGCGCCGTTTCGACGCCAACCTCGACAAGCTGGTCGCGGACTTCGACTTCGGCAAGGTCAGCGTGCTGCAGGAGATCGCCAAGGCGAAGAAGAAGCCGGCCGAGGCCCGTGCGGTCGTGCAGATCGGCATCGTCATCGGCGGCGCCGACGGCGACTTCGACAAGACCGAGCAGGCCGTCGTGCGGGAGGCGTGCTTCACCCTCGACCTCCCGCCCCACGAGTTCGACCTCTGATCCGGACCGGCCTGACCCGCCGCACCGACCGCCGCGTCGACCGCCGAGTCGACCGCCGCGTCGGACGTCGGTGCGGCCGGCCGGGTGCCGGGGGCAGAACGTCGGGCGCCGAGGACAGCACGCCGGGTGCCGAGGGCAGAAAACCGGGTGCCCGGGTGCCGGGGGCAGAACGCCGGGTGTCGGGCGTCGGGTGAGGAAGTGTCAGCCGGCGTCTGTCAGGCCCGTCGCCCGGCCGTCCGCGTCCCAGCGGACCTCGAGGACGCGCACCACGGCCTCCCGGTCCAGCGGTCCGAACACGTGCGGGAACAGGGTGGCGGGGGAGACCCCGGGCGGCGGCGCGGGGTCGGCCGCCTCCCACGCACACCTCGCGGCGAGCCGCTCCTCGTCGAGGACCAGCGCCAGCAGGGGCCGCGGAGCGTTCCGGTAGAACGCGTTGACGACGGCGAGCGTGGTCTCCGCGTCGGGCGAGCAGTGCACGAACCCGTCCTCGGCGAGAGAGGCGGGCGCGTAGGGCCGGTCGTCTCCGGCGTTCCACTCGTCCGGGTGCACGACGTGATAGATCATGAGCTGTTTATACAACGGACACCCGTACGGCACCCGTACGGCGCACGGAGGCCCTCTCCCGGCCCTATTCGCCTTCCGGGAGTTCCACGATCGCGCCCTTCCCGTCGAGCGTGTGCGTGCTCCAGAAGAGATCCCACTTGTCGCCGACCTTGTCCGGGACCTTTCCTTCCGGATAGCGGGCCCAGCCCTGCGCCGGTTCCTGGCCGTCCGGCACACAGTCGCCGCCGCCGCTGTTCACCGCGAGCACCGGGTACCGACCGCCTCCGCAGACGGCCTCCTCGATCTGGAGGGAGCAGCCGGTGAGCCCGGCAGTGGCCACCGCGGTCGCCACGGCCGCTCCGGCCAGCACGAGCCTCCCACCACGTCGAACACGCACTCGAATTCCGGTCTTCCCCACGGTGGACTCCTCTGACGGCCGAAGACGAGGCTGATGGTGCGCTCAGCCTGCCGCGAGAGGGGCCCTCGCCTCCTGAGTACGGGTACTCAACGCGACGCGTACGGGGACCCGGAAAACCGTTCCGGCCCATCATCCCGACCTGTGCTACCGTGAGAAAAGTGGCAGTTTCGGTTACCAGAGGCTTCAGAGTGCTCTTTCGACCTTCCGTCGACGGGCACTCTTTTTGTTTTTGGGGCTTTTCTGATGCTGCGACACCGGTTCCGCAAGGTGCGGGCACCGGGCATTGCCCCAAAGGAGATACAGCATGGCATCTGGCACCGTGAAGTGGTTCAACTCGGAAAAGGGCTTCGGCTTCATCGAGCAGGAGGGTGGCGGCCCGGACGTCTTCGCCCACTACTCGAACATCGCCACGTCCGGCTTCCGTGAGCTTCAGGAAGGCCAGAAGGTCACCTTCGACGTGACGCAGGGCCAGAAGGGCCCGCAGGCGGAGAACATCCTCCCCGCCTGAACCGTCGTCTGAGTCTGTTTCAAGCGGACGACACGACCGGGGCCCGCACTCCTGGGTGCGGGCCCCGGTTCATGGCGTCCGGCAGTTTTCGAGAAAGGCACCGGATGAACCGCAACAGCTCGGTCCGCTCCCGTACGGACCGGCGCCAGGGCGCGCCCTCCCGTACGGCCAAAGCCGGGCGGAGCGGACGCGGGAGCCGACCCGCCGCGTCCGGCGGCGAGTTCGCGGTGCCGGTGACCCTCACCCCGGCGCTGCCGCCGGTCGAGGCGTTCGCCGATCTCGACATGCCCGAGCGGTTGCTGACCGCGCTCGACGCCGAGGGCGTCACCACGCCGTTCCCGATCCAGGGCGCGACGCTGCCGAACTCGCTGGCCGGCCGGGACGTCCTGGGCCGTGGCCGCACCGGCTCCGGAAAGACCCTCGCCTTCGGCCTCGCCCTGCTCGCCCGCACGGCAGGACAGCGGGCCGAACCCCGCCGGCCGCTGGCCCTCGTCCTCGTCCCCACCCGGGAACTGGCCCAGCAGGTCAACGACGCCCTCACCCCCTACGCCCGCGCCCTGCGCCTGCGCATCGCCACCGTCGTCGGCGGACTGTCCATCGGCCGGCAGGCGAGCGCCCTGCGCGGCGGCGCCGAAGTCGTCGTCGCCACGCCCGGACGCCTCAAGGACCTCATCGACCGGGACGACTGCCGTCTGGACCAGGTCGCCGTCACCGTCCTCGACGAGGCCGACCAGATGGCCGACATGGGCTTCATGCCGCAGGTGACGCGACTGCTCGACCTCGTGCGCCCCGACGGCCAGCGGCTGTTGTTCTCGGCGACGCTGGACCGCAACGTCGACCGGCTCGTGCGCAATTACCTGCACGACCCCGTCGTCCACTCCGTCGACCCGTCCGCGGGCGCGGTGACCACGATGGACCACCACGTGCTGCACGTGGAGGACGAGGACAAGCACGCCACGACGACCGAGATCGCCGCCCGCGACGGCCGGACGATCATGTTCCTGGACACCAAGCACGCGGCGGACCGGCTGGCCAAGAAGCTGCTGGCGGTCGGCGTCCGGGCGGCCTCCCTGCACGGCGGCAAGTCCCAGTCGCAGCGCACCCGCACGCTGACCCAGTTCAAGGACGGTCACGTCCGGGTGCTGGTCGCGACGAACGTCGCCGCCCGCGGCATCCACGTCGACAACCTCGACCTCGTCGTCAACGTCGACCCGCCCGGCGACCACAAGGACTACCTGCACCGCGGCGGCCGCACCGCCCGCGCCGGCGAGTCCGGCACCGTCGTCACCCTCGTCCTGCCCCACCAGCGCCGTGAGATGACCCGCCTGATGGCCGACGCCGGCATCACCCCGCAGACCACCCAGGTCCGCTCCGGGGGCAACGAGCTGAACCGGATCACCGGGGCGCAGACGCCGTCCGGCGTGCCCGTCGTGCTCACCCCGCCGCCCACCGCGGAAGCCCGGCCCGCCCGCAAGAGCCCGGCCCGTGGGGGCGGTTCCGAGCGAGGCGGCGCCCAGCGAGGCAGCGCCCAGCGGGGCAGCTCCGAACGCGGCGGCGCCCAGCGCGGCAGCTCCGAACGCGGCGGCGCCCAGCGGGGCAGCTCCGAACGCGGCGGCGCCGAGCGTGGCGGCTCCGCCTCCCGTCCCCGCAGGCCCGCACAGGGCCGCCGCCGTTCGCCCGCCAAGGGCAACGGCACGGGCGGAGGCTGAGGGAGCGGCCGGCCGGCCGCTCCCGGCCGCCGGCGGCACGCATGCCCGGGCATCCTCCGCCAGGGTGTGCGCGCTCAGCGCGTCGGCGTGACCGTGACCCATGGCGTGGTCCGTCTTCAGCCACGAGACCAGACCGCCGAGCGAACATGACCCGCGTCACCCTGCCTGGTCACCGCGCGGCGAACGCCACGAAGTCCGCCCGGGCACGCGGGGCGAGGGGGAGCCGGGGACCGTCGTCCGCCTCGCTCCTGAGGCGTACCGCCTCGCCGTCGACCGACATCACCCTCCCCCTCCGCCCCCACGTCACCTACGCACGGCAGCCGCGCGGGGCGTCCGCACGGTCGGATCGGGAAACCGGCCGCGGCGGGTTCAGCGGGCCGGGAAGAGGGCGCGGACCTGCCATCCATGGCCGGACGGCAGCGGGCCGGTGCTCAGGTCGCCGCCCAGCGCCGTGACCCGCTCCCGCAGTCCGACCAGGCCGAAGCCGCCGCCGCGGGCCTCGGCCGGCAGGGGCGCGCCGCCGCGGCCGTCGTCGACCACGGTGACGTCGAGCCGCTCATCGTCGAGGCCGAGGCGGACGGTGACGGCGGAGGCGTCCGCGGCGTGCCGCCGCACGTTCGTCAGCGCCTCCTGCACGACCCGGAAGGCGGCGGCCTGCACCTCGTGCGGGAGGTCGTCGCCGACGGCGGGGGAACGGTGGAGGGCGACCTGCTGGCCGGGCCGTCCGGCGAAGTTCCCGACGAGGCCGGTGATGCCGGCCAGGTCGCCGACGGGCCGCCGGTCGGCCTCTGGCGTGTCCCGCAGGACGCCGACCGTGCGCCGCATGGAGGCGAGCGCCTCGGTGGCGGCGCGTTCGATGCCGGCGAGGACCGGGTCGAGCTGCTGGGGCCGGTCCGGCTCGGCGCTTGTCATCATGCGCGCCACCTGCGTCTGCACCAGGATTCCGGTGACATGGTGGGCGACGAAGTCGTGGAGGTCGGCGGCGATGGCGAGGCGTTCCTCGCGGCGCGTGTCGTCGACGGCGACGGTGCGGCGGTAGTCGAGCGAGCGCAGGTAGGCGGCGAGCGAGCCGACGAGCAGGACGAACACCAGGCCGACGACGACATACGCGAGCCCCGCGCCTCCCTGCGACCACAGCGGCCAGAACTGCCGGCACGGCATGGCGAGGAAGGCGAGCGCGTCCAGCGCCGCGCACGGGAGGAGCCGGTTCGGCGGGCAGTGCCGTACGGCGACGAAGAGGAGGCACAGCAGAACGGCGAGCTCGCCCGGCCCGAAGGGGCTGTCGCGGTTCAGGAGCACCGTGGCCACCGTGTACAGGGCGGACAGCAGAGCGGGGACGGCGGTGCGCAGCTGCGGGGTGAGCCATGCCGGGCGCCGCGAGGCGGGCCACAGCACCGCGACCAGGCCGACGGCGAGGACGACCGCCGAGAGCCACGGACGGCCCTCCGCGGCGGCGATCACCAGATCGAGGGCGCAGGCCGTCAGCAGCGCGCCCACGGCCGCTCCCCGTGCACTGCCTCGCAGCCATGCTGATCTCATACCGTTCACGGTAGGCGCAGACGCGGCGGGCGGTATCGGCCGAAAGGCCGAGGCGGGCGCGCGGCCGGTGCCGCGGACACCCGCACGGCGGCGGATCCCGCACGGCGGCGGATCCCGCGTAACGCACTCGGCGGGGGAAACGAGAACGAGCCTCACCCCGTGGGACACGGGATGAGGCTCGTACCGATGGAGCGCCGGGCAGGCCTTGCACCTGCATTTCCCCGCAGGAAGCGGGGCGTCTTTCCTTGGACCACCAACGCAGAGGTCGTTCACCGTTTTTCTCTCCGGTGACCGGCTCAAGATCAACCTTACCCCATTTCCGGAGCCCTGTTGACCAAGAGCAGCCGCGAAACGGTCAGGCGACGTCCTCGACCTTCAGTTCCGGTCCGACGACCAGGGTGACCACGCCTGCGGCCGCCGAACCGTCCGCCGTGGGGCGCAGGTTGGGCAGCCGGGAAGCGAGGACGGCAGCCTTGCTCTCCAGACCCGACGGATAGGTGACCGTCGTCCTGGCCACCGTCCCAGGGGCGTTGCCCGTGCCGATGACGGTGTAGCCGGCCTTCTTCAGCTTCTCCGCGACGGCCGCCGCGCGCCCCGAGACACCGGTGCCGTTCAGCACCTGGACCCGCACGCTGGAGGCGTACACCACGTTCTTCTTCGACGCGTCCAACTGCGCCTTGGTGACCTCCTTGTCCTTGGCCAGGGAGGTGAACAGGTCGGCGGCCTGCGGGTACTGCCACACGACGTTGGCCTTGTCGGTGGGCTGGTCGGCGACGCGCCCGTAGTTGGGCACGGTGAGGAAGCTCAGACGGTCGCTCGGGATGCCCTTGAGCTCGTCCGCGAGCCCGTACAGCGGCTTGATGCCCGCCATGTCGGGGTCGGTGGTGAGGGACTTGGTGACCGACTGGAGGAAGCCGTACATGGCGTCGGGGCTCGTGAGCTTGGACTTGGCCTTCTTGGCCAGCGCGTCCATGAACTCCTGCTGCCGCCCGATGCGTCCGATGTCGGAGCCGTCGCCCACGCTGTAGCGGGTGCGGACGTATCCCAGCGCCTTCTCGCCCTTGACGGTCTGGCACCCCGCCTCCAGGTCCAGATGGGCCTTCTCGTCGTGGATGGCCTGCTTCGGGCAGACCTCGATGCCCTCCAGGGCGTCGACCATGCCCTTGAAGCCGGAGAAGTCGACCGTCATGAAGTGGTCGATCCGCAGACCGGTGTTGGCCTCGACGGTCTTGATGGTGCACGCGGCGGCCTCGCCGACCTTGCCGTTGCTGCCGCCGATGGCGAAGGCCTCGTTGATCTTGAAGTGGTGCGAGGAGGACGATGTGCCGTCGCCTTTCTCGCACCCGGGTATCTCCACCCACGAGTCGCGCGGGAACGACACGACCGAGGCCCACTTACGGTCGGCCGGTATGTGCAGCACCATCAGCGTGTCGGACTGCATGGTGGTCAGGTCCTTGCCGTACTTGGCGTTGGCGCCGTCGCGGCTGTCGGACCCGACGACCATGATGTTCTTCGAGCCCGGGCTGAGATTCTGCGGCCGGTCGCCGCCCAGCTTGTCGTCCACCTCGGCGGAGGTGATGTTGTCGTTGAGGTCGTACCAGATCCACGCGCCGGCCCCGCCGGCCCCCAGGACGAGGACCGCGCTCACCCCCGCGCTCCAGGCGACGAAGCGCCCGCGCCGGGTCAGCCGCGTCCCGCTGGTGCGGCCCGCCGGCCCGTTCCCCCGGCCGGCCGCCCGCACCGGCTCATGTCCACGCCTTCTCGTCCCGCTCACCGGCGCTCGCCCCCTCCGCCTCGGCCGTTCCACCCCGTACACCGTGCTCGGATCGCCGGCGTTGATCGCCGCCGACCGTCGGAACCCTACACACGTGCAGGAATACGTCCGAGAAGGCACTGTCGCCTCAGAAGACCCCCAACTCCCCACTTCCGGTTGCCTCGCCCGCCCTGCCGTCGGGACCGCAACGCCATCCCCGACCGCTGTCGGGGCGCGGCGCCGCTGCCCGTGCCACCGGCAGGACACCGGTCAGGAGGCCGGCCGGCTCGGCTCCGGGCACGTGTGACCGTCGTCCGGCAGGCCCAGCGAGTGCAGCGTCGGCTCGCCGTCCGCGGGGACGACGAAGGTGAAGGCGGCCCGTGTCGACGGGACCCGCAGGGTGCGTTGACCGCTGAGGGTGAGACCGGGGTCCGTCTCCCAGGGGCAGCCCGCGCGGTCCAGGGCGGCCACGACCTCCGCGTAGGCCGGCTCGCCGGGGAACGTGCCCGCGTGGCCGGGCAGTTCGACCGTGTCGGTCCAGGTCTGCACGGACGCCATCCGCACCTCACGGCACGGGCAGACGAACACCTCCAGGTCGCCGTAGCCGAAGAGGCGGGGCCGGCGGCGGCTGCGGCGGCGGCTCATCGGGACGACCTCGCGCGGCTCGCCCAGGGCTGCCGTGACGTCGTCCCAGGAGGCGCCGACGTGCACCGGGCCCAGGCGGGCGGTCAGGGCGACGGAGGCGAGGAGGTCGGCGAGCGTCATCGGCGGAGCGTCGCAGCAGGTCGGGGCCGCTGTCCAGCCGATGGTCCGCCCTGCCCGCCCTGCCCGCCCCGCCCGTCTGCCCGCCGGTCCGCCTGCCCGCCGGTCCGCCGGTCCGCCTCGACGGGCGTCCGCTTGGCGGCAACGGGCCGGTGCCGGCTGCCCGGGAACGGTGTCCCGTCCGGGTGGTTCTGCGGCGAGTACGGGATGGGGAGCGTGCGGGAGCGTCATCCTGTGCCGGTGTTCCGCTCCCCGCGCGCCCGCCATGTCCTGACCACGCTGCTCGCCGCCCTCGTGCTGCTGGCCGGTCCCGCGTGCGTGCCCGTCGGGCGGGGGGCCGGGGCGGCGACCGGGGCGTTCGGGGCGTACGTCGGGTACGACGACGCCGGTGTGCGGCGGATCGCCGGGCTGGACGCGTGGCTGGGCGTCGCCACACCCCGGGTCGGGCACGCGTATCTGCCCGGAGACCGGTGGACCAACATCGAGGGCGCGCCCGGCTACCTGGAGTACTGGGCGCGGTGGCGGCAGGAGCGCGCCGACCGGATGTTCGTGCTCAACGTGCCGATGCTGGAGGGGACCGAGGACCACGTGTCCGACGCGGTCGTGCGGGAGGAGCTGCGCAGAGGGGCGCGCGGTGACTACGACGGGCATTTCCGGGCGCTGGCCCGGCGGCTCGTCGGGCTCGGACTGCCGGACACGGTGCTGGTGCTGGGCTGGGAGATGAACGGGACCACGTACACCCATCGGTGCGGGCCCGATCCGCTGGCCTGGAAGCGGTACTGGGTCAGGATCGTGGAAGCCGTGCGGTCGGTGCCGGGCGGGCGGCTGTTCCGGTTCGAGTTCACGCCCAGCCGGGGACGCGACGCCGTCCCCTGGACCGCGTGCTATCCGGGCGACGCGCATGTCGACGTCGTCGGCATGGACGCCTACGACCAGCCCGCCGGCATGTCCTTCGCGGAACAGGTCGCCGAACCCTACGGCCTGGCCGCGCACGTCCGGTTCGCGCGGGCGCACGGCAAGCCGGTGTCGTATCCCGAGTGGGGGCTGTTCCGCAACGGCGACGACCCGGAGTACATGCGCGGCATGCTCGACTGGTTCGCCGCGCACCGGCCGCTCTACCAGACCATCAGCGACTACTGTCCGCACGGCGTGTGGCGGTGCGCCGACAACCCTCGGTCCTCGGCCGTCTACCGCGCGCTGGTGGGCGCGGGGTCGGGCGCCGGATCGGGGCCGGGGGTGGGCGTGGAGTCGGGGGCGAGGACGGCGGCGGGGCCGGGGCGGGGGCGGAAGCGGGGCCGTTCGGCTGAACCTGGGGCGCCTGTCCGGCCGGGCGCCGCCCTTGGACGCGCCACCGGTCCGATGATCCGGCAATGGGACGAGAACATCATGCGCGCTTCCCGCGGACGCGGGCGCGCCTCAGCGCCGCGACCGGGGCCGCCTTCCTCGCCCTCCTGCTGACGGCGCTCGCCGCCGTGCCCGCCGCAGCGGGGGGCGACGGACAGCGCCACCGGGCCGTCCGCGCCGTCCGCATCCACGAGCAGGCGCGCGAGCGGGTCGACCGGCTGCGCGAGGCCGACGCCCTCCCCACGGCCGTCGAAGAGGCCGAAGAGCGCCGGCAGGCCGTCCGCGACGACCTGTGGGACCTGCTGCGGGCGGGCGCCAGGGAGACCGGCGACCCGGTCGCCGTCGACCCGTCAGGGCGCGCGGGCCGCTGTCCGTTCGGGGACCGCAGCCGCGCTCCGGAACAGCGCTCCTCCGCCTGGACCGCCCCGACCCGCCGCTACTGGCTCTCCGCCGGCTACGCCGCGAAGGGCTCCCGCTGGGCCCGCCGCCACACCGGCCAGGACTTCGCGGTGGACTCCGGCACCCCGGTGTACGCCGTCGGCTCCGGCGTCGTACGCGTCACCACCTGCGGGGACGGCTTCGGCAACCAGGTCCTGGTGCGGCACCGGGACGGCTACTTCACGCAGTACGCCCACCTGTCCCGCATCGACGTGCGCCGGGGCCAGCGGGTCGCGGCCGGCCAGCGTCTCGGGCTGTCCGGCGCGTCCGGCAACGTGACCGGGCCGCATCTGCACTTCGAGGTGCGGATCACCCCGTACCTGGGGTCCCAGGTGCCGCCCCTGCCGTGGCTGCGCCGCAAGTCCGTGCAGGTGTCCGGGAGCGCCGGCGCTCCCCTGACCCCGTGGTCGCCCCGCCGTACGGGCGCCCGCCCCGGGGCGGGGCTGGACCCTACGCCTGCAGCGGGCGGTAGGAGGCCAGGGCCCAGATGACGAAGACGTCGATGGCGATCTGGATGACCGCCCAGACCGGTGCGTACGGCAGGAACAGGAACTGCAGGATCAGGCTCAGCGACGCCAGCACGATGCCGCTGATCCGGGCCCACTCCGCCTTCTCCACCCCCATCAGCAGCCCCCAGCCGGTCGCCGTGGCCACGATGCCCACGATCAGCAGGATCCAGCCCCAGCCGGTGAGGTTCATCTCGTAGACGTAGCTGCCGACCCGGGAGTAGACGTCGTCCTCGGCGATCGCGGCGATGCCCTGGAAGACGGCGAGGACACCGCTGACGAACATCAGCACGCCGCCGAAGACGACCCCGCCGGCGGCCAGTCCCCCGCCGGCCGGGGGCGAGGCCCAGGCCGGCGTGCCGGTGCCCTGGTGGGACGGGTCCCACACCGGGGACCCGTGCGGCGACGGCTGGGAGTGCGGCTGGTCGCTCATGGGGTGACCCCGTCTCTGTCTCGGCGACTGTCCCTCGACCATCCGCCCGGGTGGCGGCCGCCACCACGGGGGTGCGCCGTTCGGGTGGGCCGGCATGCGGGCGGGACGGTCCGCGCCTTCACTGGAGATTCCGACGACCTGGGTCCGCGACCGACCCGCGACCGACCCGCGACCGACCTGGAGGCGTGATGGCAGCGAACCGCAGAAGCCGGAAGAGGGGGCGCCGTCCGGCGGCGGTGCGGGGCGCGGCCCTGCTGACCGGGCTCGCCGCGCTCACCGCGCTCACCGGCTGCTCGGGGGACGACAGCCCGTCCTCCGTGGCCAGCAAGGCGGCCTCCGCCGCGCAGTCGGTGGGCGCGCAGGCCACCGCCGCCGCCTCCTCGCTCGCCTCGGAGGCCTCGGAGGCGTTCTCTTCGGCGACCGCGGAGGTGGGCCGCAAGATCGACGGGATCGAGGGCGGCGTCGACGCCGAGGACGACGTGAAGCTCGGCACGCCGACCGCCGACGGCGACCGCAGCGCGGTCGAGGTGACCGTCACGAACAGCGTCGACTCGACGAAGTCCTTCGCCGTCGAGGTGGACTTCAAGGACTCCGGCGGCAAGCTGCTGGACTCCGTGCTCGTCACCGTCACCGACGTCCCGGCCGGCAAGTCCGCGAAGGCCATCGCCCGCAGTCACCGGGCGCTCTCCGGCGAGGTGAAGGCGGAGGCGGCCCGGGCGGTGCGGTACTGACGCGGTCCGGGGAGACGCCCGCTCCGCCCGCCGAGCCGCTCCCGGCCCGTCCGCTGCCGTGACCGTCGCCGCCGGTGACGTGAAGTGCCGGGACGACGGCGGGCGGACGCGTCAGGCCATCCAGAAGAAGACGGCCGTCATGCGCTTCTCCTCGAGCGTGGTGCCGGAGTAACCGGTCGCGCTGTGCACGAGGTTGGCGTTGTAGAGGAGCAGACGGTTGTGCCGGTGCGGCACCCGGACGTCCTCCTCGAAGGCGTCCGGTGCGACGAACCGGGTGCCGAGCGCCTCGACGAGGTTGTTGTGCGGGGCCTGGACGACGTTGCCGCCGAGCCGCCCGCCCGGCAGTGACTGCCGGTAGAAGCTGGTGCCGCAGTCCTTGGGGACGGCCGGGTTGAGGTACAGCACGGCCGCGTAGCGGCACAGCGCCCGCGAGTCGGAGTGCGGGCGCGGGGCGCTCTCCCCCTCGCCCACGACCTGGACACAGTTGTGGTTGAGGGTGCCGCCGCCGGGCGCCTGCTGCACCCACAGTTTCCGTGCCCCCGTCGCCCCGCGCACCAGCCGTTCCACCCGGTCGAGTTCACCGGGTTCGAGACCGGGCATGGTGCGCAGTCCGGGCCAGCTCTCCGAGGTGTAGGGGTGGCCCTTGACCCAGTCGTCCTTGGCGAGACAGCGGGCGCGGATCGCGGCGACGTCGGGCTCGGGGAAGACGTCGTCGATCACCCAGTAGTCCCGGCCCCTGGTGGGTTTGCGGTAGGGGAGGACCGGGAGGGGGGCGGCAACCCTCGCGGGCTGACGGGGCCGCTGTGGCATGGACATGCAGCGAATCTAGGCGGGGGGATCCTCATGACTCGCCCTCCCGTTCGTCCGGAATCCTCCGTGAAGCGGTCAACGTTTCACCCGGGTGGTCAACGGTTCGCCAATCGCCTTCACGTCACGCACACATGAACTCCCGGAATTGTGGCGTCCGTCACAGCAGCTGCGGGCCGAAGGTGCTGAAGTGGCCGGATGATCGGTCTCGTCATCCGTGTGCTCCCCTTCTGGGTGCGCGAACCCCTGCTCACCGCCTTCGGCGTCCTCTTCAGCGGCTTCCTCTTCTATGCGGCCGTCCGGGACAGCGAGTGGCAGATGGCCGCCATCGGAGCGGCCGTCGTCCTCTTCACCGCGATCCGCGTGCACACCATCAACCGCGCCCTCCGGGAACGCCGCCAGACGAAGGCCATGGACGGCACGAAGCACGCCCAGCACGCCGAGGGCGCCTAGTCAGGGCGCCTGGGGAATCCGGGGCCGCCCGGGGCACCCGCGGCATCCGTCGCGCGCGCAGCGTCCGTCGCGTCCCCTGCGCAGCGTCCGCCGTCCGCCGCATCCGTCGCATGCGTGACGTCTGCGGCGTCCCGGATACGCCTCGGGTCACGGTCCGGCGGTCGCCCCGGGACGCACCGCCACCTCGTCGCCGACCGCTATCCTCCCCGCCCGCCGGACCTGGAAGTAGGCGCCGAAGGCGATGCCGCCGGCGTCCGTCCGACGGTAGTCCGCCAGGGTGCGCAGGGGTTCCGGACCCGCGCGGCGGCCGGTGCGCTGGTCGACCATGGTGATGGCGCAGCGGATCGTGTCCTCGGTGAAGGCCAGTTCGGCGCCGGCCACGGCGAGGCGGGCGGCGCGGTCCTCGGTGTGAGGGTCGTCCCAGCCGTCCACGACGAGGTTGGGGCGGAAGCGGTTCATCGGGAGGGGGGCGACTCCTCGGGCGGCGAGGCGCCGGTTCAGGGCGTCCAGGCTGGCGCGGGAGACGACGTGCAGCCGGTGGGCGTTGCCCGCCGGCGGCCGGACGAGGGTGCTCGGGACGCCCAGGAACTCCGTGAGCCAGGCGTGCACGTCCGGGCTGTCCGCCCGCACCGGGTCCCGGCCCGGCGCGCGCAGCGTCACCCCGCCGTCGCTCGGCACCGGGGAGATGAGCGCCATCCGGGGGTCTCCCCCCTGCCAGCGCAGCTCGCCCTTCTCGTCGGCGATCGCGTAGGCGCGGTCGTGCGGCAGGCCGGTCGGCGTCAGCGCCGCCTCGGTGAGCGTCGTCCCCGCGCAGCCCTTCACCGGGTAGTACGTGATCTCCGTCAGTCGCGCCGCGTTCATCCCCATGCGCCCCGAGCCCCCCATGTCCGTGCCCCCATGTCCCTGTCCCCGTGTCCTGTCGCGACTCAGTCCGTCACCAGTGCCAGTACAAAGCCGTCGTACCCCTTCTCGCCCACCGTCTGCACCGCCGTCGCGGTCAACTTCGGGTGCTGGGCGATCAGTTCGGTGAAGGTGCGGACTCCCTGGACGCGCGGGTCGGTGCTCGCCGTGTCCGTCACCGCGCCCTCGCGCACCACGTTGTCGCCGACGATGACGCCGCCGGGCCGGGTCAGCCGCAGCGCCCACTCCAGGTAGAGCGGGTTCGAGGGCTTGTCCGCGTCGATGAAGACCAGGTCGAACCTCTCGTCGCCGAGCTCCGCCGCGAGGAGCGGCAGCGTGTCCGACGCCTTGCCCACCCGGAGGTCCACCACGTCCCGCAGGCCCGCCCCCGCGATGTTCGCCGCCGCCGTCTGCGCATGCCGCTCGTCCGCCTCCAGCGTCACCAGGCGGCCGCCCTCGGGCAAGGCGCGGGCGAGCCAGAGGGTGCTGTAGCCGCCGAGGGTGCCGATCTCCAGGATCGTGCGGGCGCCCTGGATGCGGGCGATCAGATGCAGCAGCTTGCCCTGGTTCGGGGCGACCTGATGGGGCGGCAGACCGGCGGCCTCGCTGCCCGCGCCGGCCGCGCGCAACGCGTCGTCCTCCTCCACCAGCAGGTCGTTGAAGTAGGCGTCGACGGCGGTCCAGGTCTGCTGCACGGCAGGTCCCCTCTCGATCCAGTGAGTTCCTTATGGGAACTTACTGGACCGCCCCGTGCACCGTCCATCAACTTTCTGGCGGACCGGGTGAGTCCGAACGACTCCGCGCGCGTATTTCCTTTCGCCCGGGTCCCCACCGGGCGACGACACGACGGCGGATTCCCCGACGGGCAGGAGGAACGGTGGCACTTTCGCGCAACATGATGGGAACTATTTTCGTGGGGGGCGCGCTGACCCTGACACTCAGCGCCCTCGCGTACCCGTCGATGCTCGGCCTGGACACCGTGTCGACCTCGGGCGACCGGATCATCGCCAACACGCAGTGGGGGCCGCTCACGGAGAGCGACAGGGACTTCGTGGTGAAGGTCCGGGCCGCCGGACTGTGGGAGTACCCGCTCGGCCAGCTGGGGCTCCAGAAGAGCCAGACGCCGGCCATCCGCACCGCCAGCAACCACCTGATCGACGGTCACGGCGCGCTGGACACCAGCTGCCGCAAGATCGCGCCGATGCTGAACGTCCAGCTGCCCAACGTGGCCAGCCCGCAGCAGGAGGGCTTCGTCACCCTGCTGAAGTCGGAGAGCGGCAAGCAGTTCGACACGGACTTCGCCAACATCCTGCGCATGACGCACGGTTCGATCTTCAACACGATCGCCAAGATCCGGTCCACGACGAAGAACACGCTCGTCCGAGCCCTCGCCGACCAGGCCAACGACACCGTGCTGGACCACATCACGGTGATGGAGAAGACCGGTCTGGTCGACTTCGACACCACCCTGTTCAACCAGACCACGCCGCCCAAGCTGCCCCAGTCGGACATGACCCCCCCGGTCCCGCCGGCCGGTCAGCCCATGGTCGTCCTGCCTCCGCCGCCGACCGCCACCTCCACCCCGCTGGACCTCAGCGGCGTCGTGAACGGCAACGCCCAGCCCGGCAACGGGCAGCCAGGCAACGGGCAGGCCGGCAACGGGCAGGCCGGCAACGGGCAGCCCGTCACCGGCCAGTAGCCGTCCCGCCCGCCGCCCCGGTCGGGGCGGTCACGCCAGCCAGACCGTCGTGTCCGGACCCAGCCGGCCGTCGCCGGGCAGCGGGGTGCTGCTCAGCAGCACCTCCCCCGGCGGCAGCGGCACGGGCGCGTCCGACAGGTTGGCCACGCAGCGCCAGCCGTCGCGGCGGGTGAAGGACAGCACGCCCGGCGGCGTCTCCCGCGCCCAGCTGAGCTCCTCGCCCTCCAGCAGCTTGCGGCGCAGGCGCAGCGCCGTGCGGTAGAGCTCGAGGGTGGAACCGGCCACGCCGTCCTGCGCCTGCACCGAGTGACGCGCGAAGGACGGCGGCTGCGGAAGCCACGCGCCGGCCGCGCCGAAGCCGTACGACGGGCCCGTCGTCGTCCACGGCAACGGCACCCGGCACCCGTCGCGCCCCTTGCGGACCCGGCCGGTCTGCTCCCACACCGGGTCCTGGAGGACGTCCTCGGGCAGGTCGGCGACCTCGGGCAGGCCCAGCTCCTCCCCCTGGTAGAGATACGACGATCCGGGCAGCGCCAGCATCAGCAGCGTCGCCGCCCGCGCCCGGCGCAGACCGGCCCGCTCGTCGACGCGTGGGGCACGGCCGCCGGACAGCAGCCAGGCGTCGTGGTCCGTGCCCGGCGCGAGCATGAGGCGGGAGGCGTGGCGCACGACGTCGTGGTTGGACAGCACCCAGGTGGCCGAGGCGCCGACGGCCCGGGCGGCGGCGAGCGAGTCCGTGACCACCGCACGGATCTCCTCCGCGTCCCAGCCGGCCTGCAGGTACTCGAAGTTGAAGGCCTGGTCGAGTTCGTCCGGGCGGGCGTACAGGGCCCGTCTCGCGCCCGGCACCCAGGCCTCGGCGACGGCCGTGCGGGGCGGGCTGTAGGAGTCGAGGACGCGGCGCCAGTCGCGGTAGATCTCGTGGACCTCGTCGCGGTCGAAGAAGGGGTGCGCGCCCGGCGCCAGCCGCGCGAGGCCGGCGTCGCCGCTGAGCTCCGGCGCGCCCAGGTCGCGCAGGGGCTCGGCGAGGTCCTTGGCGAGGGCATGGGCCACGTCGACGCGGAAGCCGTCGACGCCCCGGTCGGACCAGAAGCGCAGCGTGGTGCGGAAGTCCTCGCGGACCTCCTCGCGGTCCCAGTTGAGGTCGGGCTGCTCACGGGCGAACAGGTGGAGGTACCACTGGCCGTCGGGGACGCGCTGCCAGGCGCTCCCGCCGAACACGGACCGCCAGTCGGTGGGCGGGAGTTCGCCGCCCGGGCCGCGGCCGTCGCGGAAGACGTAGCGGTCGCGGGCGGGGGCGCCGGGACCGGCGGCCAGCGCCTCCTGGAACCAGGGGTGCCGGTGGGAGGTGTGGTTCGGCACGAGGTCGACGATCACTTTCAGGCCGAGCCGGTGGGCCTCGGCGGTGAGGGCGTCGAAGTCGGCCAGGGAGCCCAGGCGCGGGTCGACGTCCCGGTGGTCGGCGACGTCGTATCCGCCGTCGGCGAGCTCGGACGGATAGAACGGGGAGAGCCAGAGGGCGTCCACGCCCAGGGCGGCGAGGTGGGGGAGCCGGCCGGTGACGCCCCGCAGGTCCCCGAGGCCGTCCCCGTCGGCGTCGGCGAAGCTTCGCGGATAGACCTGGTAGACGACGGCCTGACGCCACCAGTCGGGGCGGTGCGGGGAGAAGTCGGTCATGCACGCAAGTTTGTCCACTGTGCCCCGAAAGCGAACATCGGATCGCCCGGAACGGATCATTCCGTACATGGCGAACATGTGGCGGAATCTTGAACTTCCCAAGGTTTGACGCAGGTTGACAGCGGTCCGGCATGCACACGACGATGGGGCCACGCTGTGGCCTCTGTGACACGTGTGGTCTTCGTGGCGGCTGTGACCGATGAGCCCGGCGATCCTCTCCGCTGCTCCGCTGCTCTCCTGACGCCTTCCGCTGATGCCATCTTCTGATCCGACCAGTCAGCCCAGGCGACTCGCCAAGAACGGGATCCGTATGTCCATAGCGAGAACTGTCACCGTGCGCCGCCTGCTGGGGGCGGGCGCCGTGTCGCTCACCCTGTGCGCCGCCTCCGTCGCCGCCGCCTCCATCGCCTTCGCGGACACCGGGACGCCCGGCGGCGACGGCTGGAAGTCCGGCGGACACTACCGGCCGGGGACGGGCGCGGGCACCGAGACGCAGACCGACCGCTGCCAGTTCTCGCTCGACGGAACGCAGTTCTTCGACTCGGTGCGCGTCGACGACCAGAACCTCAAGCCGACCGAGGACGGCAAGATCCACGTCAAGGTCCGCGCGGCAGGCGACGCGACGACGTGCACCGCCTCCCTGGCCTCCTACCTGGCCCACGGCTCCAGCTTCGGCACCTCCGGTGAGCAGGTCTTCGTCGACTTCGACACCGTGACCGTCAAGCCCGGCCAGACCGAGAGCCTCGACATCGCCGTGCCCGACGCGGGCTGCTTCGCCCAGATCGACCTCTACCGCGGCGCGGTCAAGTTCGACGGCAAGCTCGACGCGAAGGACGGCTTCGTCCACGGCGACCTGCCGAAGGGTCCGAACCGTCCGGTCATCAAGGACAAGCTGATCGCGGCCTGGAACGGCGGCACGAAGGACTGCACGGTCACCGAGCAGCCGCCGGTCGTCCCGCCGACCGCGCCGTCGGGCAGTGCGTCCGGAAGCCCGTCCGGCAGCCCGTCGGGCACCCCTTCCGGCACGCCGTCGACCCCGTCCGGGAGCGACACCGCGTCGCCGTCCGCCTCGCCCTCCGAGAGCGGCTCGCCGACCCCGTCCGCCTCCGAGTCGACCCCCGCGCCCGCCCCCACGCCCAACGGCGGCGGCGGCGACCTCGCGGAGACCGGCGCGAGCAGCGACACGCCCCTGATCGCGGGCGGCGCGGCGGCACTGCTGGCGGGCGGCGCGGCGATCGTCGTCGCCACGCGACGCCGCAAGGCCACGCGCGCCTGACGCAGAGGCGGGACCCGGCCACACGCGGCTGACGCGGAGGCGGGGCCCGGCCACACGCGGCTGACGCGGAGGCGGCGGGCGCCGGCCTTGAGCGTCTGGCACAGAGGCGGGCGCAGGGTGACGGGACGGCCGTACCGGATGACCGGACGGCCGTTCCGCTGTTTCTAGACGCCCTCCACCGCGGTCAGCCACAGCTTCACGTACCGCTCGACGTCCACGTCCAACGCCACGTCCACGAGGGTCAGTTCGCGCACACCCTCGTGGATCTCGGACTCGCCGGGGCGCGGCCTGCGGTCGACGACCGTCTGGCCGCGCGCCGGGCCTGGGGCGAGAGAGACCTCGACCGGGAGGAGCTCGGTGGTCAGGCCCGCCGGGTCGGCCACCGCGCAGAGCGCGCCCGCGTCGCCCAGGCCCCCGGTGGGCGTGGGGTCGCCGGAGCTCGCCGGGTCACGGTGCGCGAGCAGTGCGCCCGCGAGCTTCAGACGCGGCTCCGGGCTCGCCCGCAGCCGTGCCACGTCCGCCGCCGGCACCAGGACCCGCTGGAAGACGTCCAGGCCGTACATCGTGATCGGCACGCCCGCGGTCAGCAGGACCGCCGCCGCCTCCGGGTCGTGCCACACGTTGAACTCCGCGACCGGCGTGGCGTTCCCCGTGGTCACCGCGCCGCCCATGAACACGATCCGCTCGATGTTGCGGGTCACCTCCGGGTGGGTGCGCAGCAGCAGCGCGATGTTCGTCAGCGGCGCGGTGGGGACGAGGGTGACCGGGCGCGGGGAGGCCAGGATCTCGCGGCGCAGCAGGGTCACCGCGTCCACGTCGACCGGACGGCGGGTGGGGGCGGGCAGGCCCAGGTCGCCCATGCCGTCCTGGCCGTGCACATGCGACGCCGTGCGGACGGGCTCGATGAGCGGCCGCTCGGCGCCCCGGGCGACCGGGATGTCCCCCGCACCCGCGTGCTCCAGCACGGTGAGCGTGTTGCGGACCACCCCGTCCACGTCGGTGTTCCCGGCCACGCACGTCACCGCCCGCACGTCCAGGCCGGGATGGCGTACGGCGAACAGCAGGGCGAGGGCGTCGTCGACGCCTGTGTCGCAGTCGATGATCACGGGAATGGGCTGTTCGGACAGTTCGTTCGCCGCGTTCTGCTCGGTCGGCTTGCTTGCCTCGGTCACCAGGGACTCCTTCCGCACCACCGTCGTCCACGACCCTATGCGGGAGCGCTCAGTCCCACAGTGCGGTTCCGCGCGCCGCCGCCCGCTCCGCGATCCGCCCGACCAGGTCGCCGACGGGCAGCTCGCCGGGCCGGCGGCCGTCGCGCAGCCGCAGGGCGGCCCGCTCCGCACGGGCCTCCCGCTCCCCGATCACCGCCTGGTACGGCGCGAGCCGTGCCGCCCGCACCCGTGCCCCGAGGCTGCCCTGCTCGGGGTCCGCGAGCTCCGCCCGCAGCCCGGCGGCCGACGCCCGGCCCACCAGCTCCTCCGCCGCGTCCCGCTGCGCCTGCGACACCGGCAGCACGACCAGCTGCACCGGCGCCAGCCAGACCGGGAACGCCCCGCCGTGCTCCTCGATCAGGTGGGCGACGACCCGCTCCACGCTGCCGAGGACACTGCGGTGCACCATCACCGGGCGGTGCTTCGCCCCGTCGGCGCCGACGTAGTGCAGGTCGAAGCGTTCGGGCTGGTGGAAGTCGATCTGCACGGTGGAGAGGGTCGCCTCGCGGCCGGCGCGGTCGGTGATCTGCACGTCGATCTTCGGACCGTAGAAGGCGGCCTCGCCCTCCGCCTCCTCGTAGGCGACGCCGGCGCCGTCCAGTACCTCCCTGAGCAGCGCGGTGGCCCGCCGCCACAGCTCCGGGTCGGCCACGTACTTGCCTCCTTCACCGGGCAGCGAAAGCCGGTGCCGGGAGGCGCGGATGCCCAGGTCGGCGTAGGCGCGGGCGATCAGGGCGAGCGCCGCGCGGGCCTCGTCGACCGCCTGCTCCAGGGTGCAGAACACGTGCGCGTCGTTGAGCTGGATGGCCCGCACGCGGGTCAGACCGCCCAGCACACCGGACGGCTCGGAGCGGTACATGCCGCCCAACTCGGCGATACGCAGCGGAAGTTCGCGGTAGCTGCGGGAACGGGAACGGTAGATGAGGGCATGGTGGGGACAGAGACTGGGCCGCAGGACGACCTGTTCGGCCCCCAGCTCCATCGGCGGGAACATGTCCTCGCTGTAGTGCGCCCAGTGGCCGGAGATCTCGTACAGCTCGCGTTTGCCGAGGACCGGCGAGTACACGTGCCGGTAGCCGGCGGCCCGTTCGGTCTCCCGGACGTACTCCTCCAGGGTGTGCCGGACGATCGCCCCGTCAGGCAGCCAGTACGGCAGACCCGCGCCGATCAGGGGGTCGGTGTCGAACAGGCCGAGCGCGCGGCCGAGACGGCGGTGGTCCCGCTCCTGACCGGAGCCGGGACCCTCGCCTTCCCCTTCCGGACCGTGGCCGGGGTCGAGACCGTGGCCGGGGTCGAGACCGTGACCGGGGTCGAGACCGTGACCGGGGTCGAGGCGGTCGTCGGGGTCGAGGCGGTCGTCGCAGGCGTGGCCGGGGGCGGAGTGGCGGTCGTTCACGGGGGGCTCCCTCGCTCGGGGCGGGGCGAGTCGGAACCGGGAACGGCGAAGCCCCGGGGCACTCACCCCGGGGCTTCGGACATCCAGTCATGGATCAGCGCGCCGGGACGGTCTCCGGCGTCGTCGTGCGGGACGGCTGGGCGCGCTTCATGTCGGCCACCGTAACGACGGCGGATCACGGCACGCCACCCTTTTTCCGGCGCCTCCCCTTCCCGCGGCCCCCTCGCCGGCACCTCCCCTTCCCGCGGCCCCCTTCCCGGCACCTCCCCTTCGCGCACCCCCCTTGCCGGCACCTCCCCTTCCCGCGGCCCCCCTCGCCGGGCACCTCCCCTTCCCGCACCCCCCTTGCCGGCACCTCCCCTTCCCGCGGCCCCCCTCGCCGGGCACCTCCCCTTCCCGCACCCCCCTTTGCCGCGCCTCCCCCTTCCCGCCCCCCTTTACGGCCGTCGCCCACCCGCCCGCAGCAACGCCGGTAACCCGTACGGACCGCCGCGCTGGTCGCCCCGGTGCACCGGTGCTGACGTGGGAGAAAGCACCTCGGATCGCCCGGCGCCGGCATCGGCCCCGGCGCCCGCGCCCACTCCTGGAGGCACCCCGATGACCCGCCGCCCCCTCCTGGCCTCCACGCTCCTCCTCACCGCCGTCACCGCCCTCACCTCCGGCTGCGCCACCCTCGGACTGGAGCATCCGCCGACCGCCGCTCCCGCCACCCCCACCGTCCAGCGGTCGTCGGCGAAGCCGTCCGCGCCGGCCGCGTCGGCGGGACTGACCAAGGCTCAGGCGCAGGCCGCCCTCATCACCGAGCGGGACCTCGGCGCGCCGTGGACCCCGACCCGCGGCGCCGCCACCTGGCGGGACGGGATGCTCAAGGCGACGGCCTCGCCCGCCGACTGCCAACGGCTCCTCGACGACCTCTACGCCGACGAGCTGCTCGGCGGACCGGCCCGCGCGGTCGTCGCGCTCGACGATCCCGACTCCGGCGCCCAGCTCCGCTACCAGCTCACGGGCAGCCGCCCGGCGGACGTGGACCGCAGCCTGGCCCGGCTGAGGACGCTGCCGCAGACGTGCGCCCGGTTCACCGCCAAGGCGGCCGGCGACGCCGTGCTGGACGTGCAGGTCTCCGAGCTGCCCCTGCCGGAGGTGGGCGACGTCCGGCAGGGGCTCCGGGTCACGCTGACGCGCTGGGCGGGCGCCGGGGAGACCGCCCGGGACGACGCCGGACCGGACGCGGCCGAGAACGCAGGCGGCGCCCCGACGGTCCTCACTCTGGACGTCGCCGCCGTACGGGCCGGCGAGGACGCCTTCGCCCTCACCAACGGCGGACTCGACGACGCCCCCAACGCCGCGACCCAGGCGGCCGTGCAACTGGGCGTGCGCCGGCTGGCGGACGTCAGGAAGCAGGGGCGGGTGCAGATCTGAGCAGACGGAAGACGCCGTGGAGGCAGCGCACCGGTGACCCCGCTCAGAAGTCGGGGTCGTCGAACCGCGTGCGGTGCGCGACCACGTCGTGGGAGAGTTCCAGCACCGTGCGGTCCCCCGCGAAGGCGTGCCCCCGCAGGAGCGCCAGCGCCTCGTCCGCGGCGACGCCGAGCTGCGCCATCAGCATGCCGACGGCCCTGTACACCTCGCCGTGGTCGGTGGCCAGCGGGCTGAGCCAGAGGCCGGCGCCGTCCGGGCCGCCCTGCTCGTCCCGGGGCAGCGTCAGCAGCGCCGCCGTCACGACGTCGGCCACCAACCGCGCGGTGTGCAGCTCCTCGACGGCGAGCTCGCCGGGGACGTCTCGGTAGAGGTCGAGCGTGCCCACGCACACCGCGCGGTCGCCCAGCGGCAGCGCGTAGACCGACCGGACCCCGGCGGCCGCCGCCTGTTGCGCGAACACCGGCCAGCGGCCCGCGTCCCGGCTCGAGGTCAGGTCGGGGGCGACGACCACGGCGCCGGTCTCGGCGGCCTCCAGTCCGGGCCCGTCCCCCAGCGTGACCTGCATCTCCAGCACGTACGCCGCGCTCTCCCCGCTCGCTCCCAGCGGCATCGGCATCCCCTCGCCGCGCAGCGACACGCTCACGCCCGTCACCGGCAGCAGCTTCAGCACGGCGTCGCACAACCGCTGCGGAACGTCCTGGACGACGACGTCGACCGTCTCCCGGGCGATGACGTCGGCGATCCGGTCCCACTCCCGGTCGGTCACGGCCGTCACCTCCGTTCCACCGGTCCGCCCGGCCGTCCGCCCGACGTGTGCTCCGCCCGCCGAGTACCCCGGACCCACCGCGAAAACCGGTGCCACAGCGGCTGCCACAGCGGGTGCTCGGCGGGTGGCCACAGCGGGTGCTCGGCGGGTGGCCACAGCGGGTGCTCAGCGGCTGCTACAAGGGTGGCTGTGCCGGGGCGGGGCCCAGCGTCGTCGTCCCGGGCGCCGTGCGGTGGCCGAGGCCCGTGCGGTACGCGTCGAGCGCCGCCTCCACCCGCCCCGTACGCCGCAGCAGGTCCCCCAGCATCCGGCACAGGTCGGCGAGGTCCCCGGCCGCGCCCGCACGCTCCAGCAGGCTGAGCGCGCGCACATAGTGCTCCTCGGCCGCCTCCGTGTCGCGGGCGTCCTCGGCGATGATGCCGAGGAGGCGGTGAGCGCCCGCCGCGTGCACGGCGCCACGCTCGGGGGACAGGTCGCCGAGCACCTCCCGCAGCAGCGCCGCGGCCTCCTCCGACCTGCCGCTGCGGTGCAGCACGTCGGCCAGCTCCACGGCGACCTGACTGCTGTAGAGGGCGGCGCGCTGTGCCGAGAGCATGGCCTGAGCCTGTCTCAACTCCTCCTCCGCACGCCCCAGTTCCCCGTTCTGGGCAGAGACGTATCCGCGCATCCAGTGACAGTTGGCGAGTTCGGTGCGCAGCTGGAGCTGGCGGTACAGCTCGGCGGCCTTGGCCAGCGAGGCGTCGGCCTCCGCGAGACGCCCCTCGGCGAGCAGCGTGCGGGCCACCGAGCGGTGCATCCGGGCGACCAGCGCGGGGTCGGCGACCTGCGGCGCGAGCGCGAGGGCGAACTCGGCCGCCTGCGCCGCGCGGGCCGCCGCTCCCATGTCCATGTACGGGCCGATGACCGACGCGTAGAGGAGCAGGAGCGCGTCCGGGTCGTGCAGTCCGCCCCGGTTGAGCTCGTCGAGAGTGGACTCCAACAGGTAGACGGCGTAGCGCAGTTCGCCGGCGAGGTAGTGGGCGACGGCGCGGCCGCGCAGGGCGGGGACGCGCGCGGGCAGCGGGGCGCCGGCGAGACGGCTCTCGGCCCGCTCGAAGAAGTCGCGGGCCGCGTCCAGGTCCCCGGTGTCGATCCCGCACTCGCCGAGCCCCAGCAGCGCGGTGGCCTGCTCCTCGTCCAGCGCGTGCTGCTCCGCCTCGGCCAGCAGCGCGCCGTACTGCCGTGCCGCCTCCTCGGCCTCGCCGGTGGCCAGCGCGCGCTGGGCCTCGGTGAGCCGCAGCCGCAGATCGGTGACGAGGCGTGCGGGCCGGCCGGTCGCCAGTTCCTCGAAGTCGACGCCGAGCCGCTCGGCGAGGTGTCTGAGCGCCTCGTCGGAGGGCCGCACCCGGCCCGCCTCCAGCGTGGAGACATAGGCAGGGGTGTAGGTCGGCTCGGCCAGCTGGCGCTGGGTCAGTCCCCGCTCGACGCGCAACCGCTGCACCCGGCGTCCGACGACCTCCGGTTCGTCCCGCTCCACCACTCCCGGCTCCCCCAACCGCCCTTGCACCTCTTGCCGTTGGAGCATCCCAGCCCCTAGGTTAAACAGTGAGTTAAGCACGCTTAACCGCTTGCTGACGCGAGGATCGCAGTCGCCGACGTTGCGAGGTAGCCGTGTCCGGAAACCCCTCCGCACGCCCTTCGGCACGCAGTTCCGCACGCCCCTCCGCGCCCTATGCGAGAGCCCTTGCGGCGGCACTGCTGACGGTCGCGGCCCTGGTCGCCGCCGCCAACGCGGGCCCGGCCGCCACCACCGACACGGCTCCGCCCTCGCCGACGGCCCAGCAGGACGCGGCCGGACACCGCTGACGCCGGGCCGGGCGGGAGCGGGCTCGACCCCGGGTCATGCCGGGCTCAACCCCGGGTCGTCTGCAGCTGCCGCAACTGCCGCTGGACGTGGTCCAGCGCGCCCTCGCGCCGGCCCGGCACCCGGGCCCGCAACTCCGTGATCGCCTGTCCGAGCGCCCGGGCCCGCGTCACGTCGGGGATCCGCCCCCACTGGTGATGCGCCCGGTCGGCCGCCGCCTCCACGGCGGGCGCGTCGACCGGCTGCCCCGCCTCCAGCCGCGCGAAGGCGACCGTCATCCAGGTACGGCAGCTGCGCTCGGCGTCCCCCGCGAACATCGCCAGGTCCGCCCGCACCTCGGCCCAGTGCAACGCCTCCTCGGACCCGGGCCCGTACGACGCGGCCGCGGCCTGCTCCAGCCCTGCGGCGAGAACGTCGGCGTCGGCGTGGCGTCCGGACCGGACGGCGGTGGAGATGGCCTCGTGCGGATCGAGGCCACGCCTCTCCCGCCCGGCCCGGGGCGCCCCGTCCCTGGCCGACGCCGGCCCGGGCACCCGGGGCCGCACGGCGGGGCCGGGGGCCCCGACCTGCGCGACGGTGGCGGAAGGTACCGCGGGGGCCGCGGGGGCGGCTGCAGGAGGAGGTACGGCCGGAGCCGCGGGGGCGATCGGTGCCGGGGCGGCGGCCCGCCCGGCGACGGTCGACTCCGCGGACGTGGCCGGTCCTGCGGAGTCGGAGGCGGCCGGCGCCGCCGGGGCTGCGGGCACCACGAGGACGGAGTCCGCCCCGGACACGGAAGCGGCGGACACGGAAGCGGCGGGCACGGCCGCGTCGGCCGGTCTGCCGGATGCGGAGACGACCGGCGCGGCAGAGCCGACGGGCAGACCCGGGGCGCCGGGCACGACCGGGACGACGGAGGCAGCGGGCACAGGAGAGCCGACGGCTATGACGGAAACCGCCGGTACGACAGGCGAGGCGGGCAAGACGGGCACGACGGGCACGACGGAACCGTCAGGTACACCAGACCCTTCGGGGGCTTCTGCGACTGCGGGAACTGCGGCGGGGGCCGGCGGTGCGACGGAGAACGTGGGCCGGGCGGGAACGCCGGCGGCGGGGACTGCGGCGGCCGACGGCGCCACGACGGACGTGGGCCAGACCGGGACGACCGGGGCGACCGGCGTGGCTGGGCCGGAGAGCACCAGGTCGCCGACCTCACCGTCCCCGGCGATCCGGGTCAGCGCCGCCTGGTGCAGCCGCTCGATCGCCGGACGGCCCCCGCTGCGCAGTATCGTCGCGACCGCCTTCATGTACGTCGGCGCGGCGACCTCCCGTCGGCCCGGCGGCGGCGCGATCCGCCCGTAGACGGCGGTCGCGGGCCCGCAGTCCAGCGGGTTGCCGCGCAGCCACTGCCAGGTCTCCGGGTCCGCGCGCAGATCGAGCACGGCCGTCGTGGACCCGGCCGCCCGCAGCCGCAGCTCCTCCCGGAACCAGTGCCAGGGAAAGCCCGTATAGCGCACGGTGGAGGGCGTCGTCCGGGCCAGCGCCAGGTGCGGCAGTCGCTGCCGCCGGTCGAGTTGCAGCTGCCCCGCGACGAAGAGGGTCAGCGGGCCGGGCGCGGCCGCGGCGGCCCGCAGCCTGGTGAGCACGGCCTGCGGCTCCAGCGGATCGGCGAGCTCGACGACGTTCGCGGTGTCGGCGCCGGCCAGCACGGGAGGCGGCACGGCCGCCAGCACGGGAAGCACGGAGGCCGCGTCGACCAGGCACCCCTTGCCCCTGGGCGAGGCCGCGAGCAGCAGCACGGTTCCGGGCATGGTCCCCTCCCGCATGTCCCCTCCCCTGTCGATCACGTACCTCAGCACCGTAACCGCTGCTGCTGCAAAGGGGAGCCTCAGGACTGCAAACCTCCCCTTACGGGGCCTTCGTCGCCCCGCCGCGGACCGGCGGGGCCGTCCCGGTCCACGTCCCGGTCCACGTCCCGGTCCACGGTCCTGCGCCCGGCCCGTCGCAGGCCCGTCGCAGGCCCGTCGCGGACCCGTCGCAGGAATTCCGGGCATCCGACTTGCCACCGCTCCCGCCCAGGTGTGCTCTGGAAGGCAGGGGCGAGGAGAGAGGAGTCCTCTCATGGCTCATGCGGCACCCGCGTCAGGCGTACGGACCCGGTCGGCACCGACCCGTACCCCCGACGTCTTCAGCGAACGGACCCACCGGGCCGCGGAGTGGACGACGGCCGTGGCACTGGGCCTCGTCTACGGCTACTGGGTCGCGGCCAACAACCGCGCCGGAGGCCCCATCACCGGCTGGAACCTCCTGCTCGGCTTCGTGAGCGCGTTCGCGTTCGCGGCGCTCTGGACGGGTGTGCACGCCCTCGCCCCGCGGATGCGGCGCGAACTGCACGCCCTGCTGTGGGCGGTGTTCGCCGGCTGCGCCTTCGGCTTCCTGTACAGCGAGACCGGCGCGAGCGTGCTGCGGTCGACCGGCTGGGCGCTGGCGGTCGCGGCGTCCACCTTCGCGGCGCTGTTCTTCCGCTTCTACACACGTGAGGACGTGGACGGACACCGCATCCGCTAGGAGGGACCGCCTCTCCGCCAGGAGGGACGCATCCGCACCCGGGCCCCGGCGATGTTCCGCCGGGGCCCGGGTCTTCCCTCATCCCTCCACTCACCGGCCGGCCGGAACCCACTCCCAGCCGTCCGACGAGGCTTCTGACGTCCCGGAGACGGTGAAGCTCCAGGCGCCGGAGAAGCTGAACGACCCGGAGCCCGACACGGCGAACGAGCTGTCGGTGAACGGGTCGTCCCAGTTCGTCCAGTCGCCGTCCTTCCAGCGCGGGCACGGGTCGGCGCAGGCGGGCACGGGTGCGCGGCCGACGTCCACGAAGGCGGCGCTCGCCCAGCCCTGGGCGCCGTAGAGCCAGTACCAGTCCGGGTTGCCGTTCACGCTCTGGCCCTTGACCATGCACTGCACCAGGTCATGGCCGCCGGGCGCGAGCGCCGCCACGACCGGCGCGTGGGTCGTGGGTTCCTGTCGCACGTTCAGCTCGGTACGGGAGACGACGGCGCCCCGGACCGGATCGTCGCCGCCTTCGCCGGTGGACGGGGCCGGCACGGCGGTGGCGCCGCTCGTCGCGGCGGCCAGGGAGCCGCCGGCGAGCAGGGCCGCGGCCAGGGTCCGCAGGGCCACACTGGTGCGCATGATCGGCCTCCTTCTCCCCAGAACCAGGAAACACCCGTTCGGGGGAACCCTCCACCGGAGGGCGTGACCGGGACGCCACCCGTACGGCCGTCATGGGCTCGCGCTCCCCGCCCCGGGCCCGTTGCCTGGAGGCGTGTCCCGAAGCCTGCGGACCGCTCTCTCGGCCGCCCTCATCGCCCTGTGCTGCCTGCTCGTGCCGTTCGGCGCGCTCGCGGCCTGGGCCGCGTACGGCCTCACCGACACGCGCAGTTACGTCACCGCGATGGCGCCGCTCGCCTCCGACCCCGACGTCCGGGACGCCGTCGCCGACACGGTGGGCGACGGAATGGCGCGCGAAGCCGGGATGAACCCGCTCTTCCTGCGGGACGCGTTCCGCTCGTTCACCGCGACCCGCGCCTACCGCACCGCGTGGGACGCGGGCAACGAGGCGGCGCACACCGCGGTCATGCAGGCGCTCCAGGACGACAGCGCCGGCCGCGACGGACGTCCCGTCACGGTGGACCTGGCGACCGTCACCACGCCCCTCAAGCAGCAGCTGACGGTGGATCACGTGCCGTTCGCCGCACGCATCCCCATCGAGCACACGCAGGTGGCGCTGCTTCCGTCCGACGACCTGGCCGCACTCCGGAAGGGCTACCACGTGCTGGACGTCGCAGGCTTCTGGCTGCCTCTGGCGGCCGTCGTGTTCGGCGTGGCGGGCATCGCGGTGGCGGCCTGCCGCCGCCGGGCCATCACGGCGACCGCCCTCGGCACCGCGCTCGGCGGCGCGTTCCTGGGCCTCGCGGTCGCCCTCGGCCGCCGCCTGACCCTCGACGACCTCCCGGACGAGGCTCACCGCCCCGCCGCCGGCGCGGTCTACGACGCCCTCACCGCCACCCTGCGCACGGCCTCCTGGCTGCTGCTGGCGCTGGGCCTGACGGTGGCCGCGGCGACCTGGCTCAGCCGCCCCGGCTCCCCCCTGGCCCGCCTCCTGCGACACCGGCGACGCCCCGCGGCCCCCGCCGCGACGCCGGCCCCGGCACCCCCTGCGGAGCCGACACACGTCAGGGCCTGACCGTCCGGGGCGCGACGGTCCCCGACCGGAGGGCGGCGCAGGGGACGACGGGCGGCCGGCCGGCAGCAGGCGCGACGAGGCTCCGGGCGACGCGACGCGACGCGACGCCGGTCAACGCGACGCGCCTCGGGGCGACGTGGCTCAGTGGCGACGCGACGAGGCTCCGGGCGACGCGACGCGACGCGGCTCAGGGACGGCGTGCCCCGAGGCGACAGGGCCCGAGGCGGACAGGGCCCGAGGCGGCGATCGGACCGCCCCCGACGAGGTGAACGCGTCCGCGGCGGGCCCGGGCCGGCTCAGCCCACGCCGTTCGCCGCGGGTCCGCCCGCCGCGACGCCGGCCAGCACCCGCAGCGCCCGCGCGAGTTCCCCTTCCGTCGCGGACGCGAGTCCGAGCCGGACGGCGTCCGGGGTGCGGTGCGGGTCCACGGCGAACGCGGCGCCGGGAGTGACGGCGATGCCGTGGGCTGCCGCCGCGGCCGTGAAGGCGTCCGCCCGCCACGGCGCGGGCAGCTCCCACCAGGCGTAGTAGGCGCGCGGATCGGTGCGGACGGCGAACCCGTCGAGGGTGTCGGCGAGGATCGCCTGCCGACGTGCGGCGTCCGCCCGCTTCCCCTCGACGAGCCGCCGCACCACACCCTCCTGCGTCCACCGCACGGCCGCCTCCACGGCGAACCGCCCCGCGCTCCACCCGCCGGACCGCACCGCGGCCGCCGCCTCCCGGATCCGGTGCTCCGGCACGACGAGGAAGCCGACGGCAAGTCCCGGCGCGACCCGTTTGGACAGCCCGTCCACCACATGGACCAGACCGGGGGCGTGGACGGCGAGCGGCACGGCGTCCGGATGCAGAAACGACCAGATGCGGTCCTCGACGACGGGCAGCCCCGACCCGACCGCGAGCAGCCCGATTTCCCGCCTGCGGCCGTCGCCCGTGGTCAAGGACGTCGGATTGTGGAGCGTCGGCTGGAGGTAGAGCGCGGAGAGGGGGGCCGCACGGTGGGCGGCGGCGATCGCGTCGGGCCGCACGCCTTCCGCGTCGCCGGCGAGCGGCACGAGCACCACGCCCAGCCGCGCGGCGATCTCCTTGACCAGCGGATACGTCAGCTCCTCCACCCCGACCCGGCCGCCCGGCCGGACGAGCGAGGCGAGCGCGGCGGCGATGGCCTGGCGGGCGTTGCCGGTGAAGAGGAACCGGTCGGGCTCCGGCCGCCAGCCGGGGACGGCGAGCAGCCGGGCGGCGGCCTCGCGGGCGGCCGGCGTGCCGTCGGCGGCGCCCGGACGGAGCGCCTCGGTCAGCACGTCGGGCCGCAGCAGCGGCGCGAGCCCCGGGGCCAGCAGCTCCGACTGCCCTGGCGCCGAAGGGTAGTTGAGCTCCAGGTTGACGGGTGCGGCGGTGGCCGACTCGACCAGCGCCCGCCCCTGCGCGGTGGGCGGCGCGGCCCGCACGAAGGTGCCCCGCCCCACCTCGCCCACCACCAGCCCGCGCCGGACGAGTTCGCCGTACACCCGCCCGGCCGTCGACGGCGCGATGCGGTGCCGTCGGGCGAACCACCGCTGCGGCGGCAGCCTTTGGCCGGGACGCAGCCGTCCGGTGGCGATGTCGTCGGCGATGCGGTCGGCGATCGACCGGAAGTCGGCCATCGGAACACGGACCTTCCACGAGAGTGCGACGTGCGACGCCGGCGACGCCATCGGCCTCATTGCACCGAGAGCAAAGATCTTATTGCACCGAGCAGCGAGACCGCCCTACCGTCGCCGCATGGCACCCTTCCTCGCATACGAGGACAAAGGAGCGGATACGCCTCAGGCGCTCCCCCTCGTCCTCGTCCACGGCCACCCCTTCGACCGGACCATGTGGGCCCCGCAGATCGAGGCGTTCTCCGCCACCCGCCGGGTGATCGCCCCTGACCTGCGCGGCTACGGCGCGTCCCCGGTGGTCCCCGGCGTCACCCTGCTCTCCCGCTTCGCCGAGGACCTCGCGGAACTGCTCGACGACCTGAAGGCGGAGGCGTTCGTCCTGGCCGGTCTGTCGATGGGAGGCCAGATCGCGATGGAGTGCTGCGCCCGCTTCGGCGACCGCGTCCGCGGCCTGGTCCTCGCCGACACCTCCCCCGCCCCGGAGACCCCCGGCGGCCGGACGGCGCGCAACGAGATGGCGGACCGTCTGCTCGCCGAGGGCATGCGCGGCTACGCCGACGAGGTGCTCGAGAAGATGGTCGCCCCCACCGCGCACCCCGAGGTCAAGGCGCACGTCCACCGCATGATGACGTCCACCGACCCGGAGGGCGCCGCCGCGGCCCTGCGCGGCCGGGCCGAACGTCCCGACTACCGGCCCCTGCTGACCCGCGTCGCCGTCCCCGCCCTGGTCGTGGTCGGCGAGGACGACGCGTACACGCCGGTGTCGGACGCGGAGGCGATGCACGCCCTGCTCCCGCACTCCGTGCTGCACGTCGTCCGGGGCGCCGCCCACCTGCCGAACCTGGAACGGCCGACGGAGTTCAACGAGGTCCTGGCACGGTTCCTGGCGGCTGTGGAGCCGTAGCCCCGCCGTCTCCTCCGAGCCGGTCCTCCGCCGTCTCCTGAGAGCCGGTCCTCCGCCATCGCCCCCGAGCCGGTCCTCCGCCGTAGCCTGCGCGCTCGTCCTCCCGCCCGCGCCTGAGCGCCCGACCTCCGCCATGGCCTGCGCGCCGGTCCGCCCTCGCCTGCGCGCCCGACCTCCGCCATGGCCTGCGCGCCGGTCCGCCCTCGCCTGCGCGCCGACCGCCACCGTCACCTGCGCGCCCGACCCCCGCCGTCACCTGCGCCCCCGACCTCCGCCGGCGCCAACCCCGCCCGACCTCCGCCGGCGCCCCCGAGCCGGTCCTCCGCCGTCACCTCCGCGCCCGACCCCCGTCGGCGCCAACCCCGCCCGACCTCCGGCGGCGCCCCCGAGCCGGTCCTCCGCCGTCACCTCCGCGCCCGATCCCCGCCGTCACCTGCGCGCTCATAATGAGCGCATGTCCCGCGAGTTCCCCATCGGCCTCACCCCTCCCGACTGGCTGGTGCGGAACCTCCAGCCGCAGCGGGCGGCCCCCCTCAACCGGCCCGCCGTCGCCCGCGCCGCGCTCGCGATGACGCTGCCGCTGGCGATCGGCCTCGCCGTGGGACAACCGTCCTACGGCGCGCTCGCCTCCATGGGCGCCCTCTCCGGAGTCATCGGCGACACCGCCGACGCCTACCGCATGCGCATCCTGAACATCGCGATCCCGCAACTGTTCGGCGCGGTCGGCGTGACCCTGGGATCCGCCGTGTACGGGCTCGGATGGCCCGCGGTGGCGACCGTCACCGGCGTCGCCCTGGTCTCCGGGATGATCTCGACGATCGGGGCCGTGGCGTCCGTGTCCGGACTGCTGCTCCTGCTCAACTGCGTCGTCGGGGCCGGGCTGCCCATGCCCGGCCCCTGGTGGCTGGCGCCCCTGCTGATGACCGGCGGCGGACTGCTCGTGCTCCTCCTCGCCCTGCTGGCCTGGCCGCTGCGCTCCGGGGTCCCCGAGCGCAGCGCGGTCGCCGCCGCCTACCGCACGGTCGCCGACCTGCTGGCGGCCTGCGGAAGCGACGTCCCGGACGCCTACGAGGACGCCCGGCACACCGTCACCCAGTCGCTGAACCAGTCGTACGACCTCATCCTGGCCCGCCGCACCCGCCACCACGGCCGCAGCCCCGAACTGACCCGGCTGGTGGCCCAGTTGAACGCCGTCACCCCGGTCGTGGAGGCGGCTCCCGCAGCCCATCTGGCCGGCCGCCCGCTGCCCCCGGAGGTCCCCGCGGCGCTGCTGCACCTCGCGCGGGCCGTCGAGACCGGCTTCACCGGACCGATAGACCTCGGGCTGCCCGCCCCCGACTCGGAGACCTCGCGCGCCGTCGACCACGCCCTGCGGCACGCCGCCGAGGTCGTCGCCGCCCCTGACGCCGAACCCGGCGGCCCCGGTGCCGGCGCGGCGGACGACCGGCTCGGCCGCCCGGCGGGGCTGCGGGCACGGGCCGGCCGCGCCGCCCGGGACGTCGCCCTGTCCGCCGCGTCCTGGCGCTACGGCCTGCGTCTCGCCCTGTGCATCGGGCTGGCCCAGGTCCTCGTCTCCACGGTCCCGGTGGCCCGCTCCTACTGGGTCGCCCTCACCATCACCTTCGTCCTGAAGCCCGACTTCGGCTCGGTGTTCTCCCGGGCGCTGCTGCGGGCGCTGGGCACGGTGGCCGGACTGGTGGTCGCGGCAGCCGTGCTCTCACAGGTGCCGAGGGGGTGGTGGGACGTGCCGGTGATGCTCGTGCTCGCCCCGCTCATCCCGGCGCTCACCCCTCGCGGCTACGGCTACCAGACCGCCGCGATCACCCCGGTGATCCTGCTCCTGTCGGACACCCTCAACCACCAGGGCGCCGCCCTGCTGCTGCCCCGCCTGGCGGACTCCCTGATCGGCTGCGGCATCGCGCTCGTCGCCGGCTATCTGCTCTGGCCGGAGAGCTGGCACACCAGGGTCGGCGCCAAGCTGGCCGACGCGGTCGCCGACACCGCCCGGTACGCGGACGCGGCCTTCGGGCCGGACGTCGAGCCCGCCGCCCGCGCCCGTATGCGCCGCCGCCTCTACCGCGACCTGTCGGTCGTCCGCACGGAGTTCCAACGCGCGCTGACCGAGCCGCCGCCGACCGGGCACCGGGCGGCCGCCTGGTGGCCGCTGGTCGTGGCGGTGGAGCGGATCGTGGACGCGACGACCGCGGCCCGGGTCCGCGTGAAGCACGGGGCCGCACCGCCGTCGGCGCAGGAGGTCGCCCAGGTCACGCTGCAGCTGGACGAGCTGGCGGAGGGCCTGCGGGACACGGAGGTCCTGTATCCCGTCCGTACCGACCTCACGGGATCGCCGGACAGCGTCCTGCAGCCGCTGCGCCAGGAGATCGCGGCGGCACGGGCCATCACCTCCCCCACGGTGTGACGGCGGCACGGCGGCACGGCGGCACGGCCGCACGGCGGACGGCGGCACGGCGGACGGCGGACGGCGGCACGGCGGCACGGCGGGCTTTCGAGGCGGTGTTGACACACCCGCATTCCGCACACTCACCCCTGCCCAAGATCACCGCCAGGGGCCGCTAACCTTACGTGTCCGTCCTGGCCAGGGATTGACGGCTACAACTCATGCGAAGGGTTGCGCAAATGGGCATTCTCACTCTCCTGCGGAATGCATTCGGCAGGTCCCGCAAGGGGACCACGGCCGAGGCAGAGGGTGCGGAACAGGTTCCTTCGCAGGAACAGACCGCCGCCGCGGAGCCGTCCGCGCCGACGTCGACACCGACGCGGGCGCAGGAAACGACACTCCCCTCCCCGTCCCCCTCTCCCTCTCCCTCTCCCGGGCCCACTCCGACGGCCCAGGTCCCGGAACCTCGCACGGAGTCCCCGAACGAACACGACCTGGTAGCGGCGGCCTTCGACAACGTCTCGGTTCCCAAGCCGACGAGGTCCGAGGAGAACACCGCCCCGGAGGCCGCCCCCGAGCCGGAGGCGTCCACGGACACCGGAACGGCGACCGAGACCGCGCCCGCCGCCGAAGCGAAGCCCGAAGCCGAGAGCGCGACCGAGGCGTCTGCGGAGACGGAGACCGGCGACACGACGGACGTGTCTGCCGAGAACGAGACCGGGACCGGCGCCGCGACCGACGCGAAGCCCGAGCCCGCGACGGACGCCGACGCGAAGCCCGAGCCCGACGCCCAGGCCGAGACCGGCGCCGATGTGAACGCCGAGGCCGAAGCCCCGGCGGAGCCGACGGCGGACGCCGAGGCGAACGTCGAGGCCGAGCCGCAGGCGGCAGCGGAAGAAGCCCCGGACGCGGCTGAGGCGGACGCCGCCACCGAGGAGCCTTCGGCGGACACCGCCGCGGAACCCGAGCCCGCGGCCGAGGCCGACCCGAAGACCGAGGCCGAGACCGAGGCCGAGACCGAGACCGAGGCCGAGGCGCAGGACACCGCAGTCGCACCGGCCGCACCCGCCACGGAGCCCGAGCAGACGACGCCGACCGCCGAGGACGCGCCCGAGACTCCGGCGGAGGCCGAGGAGCTCTCGCCCGAGACTCCGGCGGAGAACGTGACCGAGGAAGCCGAGGTGTCGACCGACGAGCCGGCGGCCGAGATCCCGGCCGAGCCGAAGGCCGATGAGGAGCCGCAGGCGGACAAGACCGCCGTCGAGGCCCCCGCCGCCGAGGCCCCCGCCGAGCCGGAGCCGGAGGCAGCGGAGCAGGCCGACACGGAGCCGGCGGCCGAGGTCGCGCCCGTCGAGGAGCCGACGGCGGACACCGCCCCGGAGACGGACGCAGCATCGGAGACCGAGACCGAGACGGAGACGGACGCCGAGTCCGCCCCCGAACCCGCCGCAGCGGCAGCGGCGCCCGACGCCGAGCCCGCGGCCGCCGACGGCGAGGACGCCCCGCAGGAGTCACCCGCACCCGCCGACGAGACCCGCACGGGTGGTGCGGATGAGAACGACAACGCCGAGGCCGAGGCCGAGGCCGAAGGCGAGGCCAAGGCCGGCGCCGCCGCGGTCCCCGCAACCCTCCGGACCGCGTACACCGCCGCCGCCACCGCCCTCGGGAACGTCGGCCTCGCCGACGCCCGGGCGAAGGTCTACCTCGTGCTCGACCGCTCCGCGAGCATGCGCGCGTACTACAAGGACGGCTCCGCCCAGGCCCTCGCGGAGCAGACCCTCGCCCTCGCCGCCCACCTGGACCCGGCGGCCACGGTCCCCGTGGTCTTCTTCTCCACGGAGCTCGACGGCACCGGCGAGCTGACCCTCGCCGAGCACGAGAACAAGATCGACGAGCTGCACGCCGGCCTCGGCCGCATGGGCCGTACCAGCTACCACGCGGCCGTGGAGGAAGTCCTCGCCCGCCACGGGAAGGAAGCCCCGGGCGCCCCCGCCCTGGTGGTCTTCCAGACGGACGGCGCCCCGGACGCGAAGACCCCGGCGACCCAGTCCCTCACGGACGCCGCGGAGAACCACCCGGCCGTCTTCTTCTCCTTCGTCGCGTTCGGCGAGCACGACAACAAGGCCTTCGACTACCTCCGCAAGCTGAAGACCCCGAACACGTCCTTCTTCCACGCGGGCCCGACCCCGCGCGAGCTGACGGACGCCGAGCTGTACGAGGGCGTCCTCGCCACCTGGCGCCCCTGACCCGCCCGACGGCCCGCCCGACCGGGGCCGTCGCCCCGCCCGTGCCCCCGGCCGCCCGCCTCCCACCCCGTAAAACGGGAGGCGGGCGGCCCACCCGTGTCGGCTACGATTTCAAGTTCAAGGCCCATAAGAGGACCGCCGAAGAACGACCGACTGGGAGCAGCCTCCGATGGCTCGACACCTCATCACCAGCGCCCTTCCGTACATCAACGGAATCAAGCACCTGGGCAACATGGTGGGGTCCATGCTCCCGGCGGACGTGTACGCCCGGTACCTCCGCCAGCGCGGCCACGACGTCCTCTACATCTGCGCGACGGACGAGCACGGCACCCCCGCCGAGCTGGCCGCCAAGGAGCAGGGCCTCCCGGTCGCCGACTTCTGCGCGCAGGCGCACGACGCCCAGAAGGCCGTCTACGACGGCTTCGCGCTGGCCTTCGACTACTTCGGCCGCAGCTCCTCCCCGCAGAACGTCGAGATCACCCAGCACTTCGCCCGCCGCCTCAACGAGAACGGCTTCATCGAAGAGCGCGCCATCCGCCAGGTGTACAGCCCGGCCGACGGCCGCTTCCTCCCGGACCGCTACGTCGAGGGCACCTGCCCGCACTGCGGCTACGACAAGGCGCGCGGCGACCAGTGCGAGAACTGCACCCGCGTCCTGGACCCGACGGACCTGATCGACCCGCGCTCGGCGATCTCCGGCTCCACCGACCTCGAGGTCCGTGAGACGAAGCACCTGTTCCTCCTCCAGTCCAAGCTGCAGCACGAGGTCGAGGAGTGGGTCTCCCGCCACGAGGCCGACTGGCCGCAGCTGGCCTCCTCCATCGCCCGCAAGTGGCTGACCGAGGGCCTGCACGACCGCGCCATCACCCGCGACCTGGACTGGGGCGTGCCGGTCCCGGCCGACACATGGCCGGAGCTGGCCGCCGAGGGCAAGGTCTTCTACGTCTGGTTCGACGCCCCGATCGAGTACATCGCCGCGACGAAGGAGTGGTCGGACGCGGCCCCCGCCGGTGAGACCCGCGACTGGAAGTCGTGGTGGTACGAGGCCGACGCCGGCGAGAACCCGGTCCGCTACACGGAGTTCATGGCCAAGGACAACGTCCCGTTCCACACGGTGATGTTCCCGGCCACCGAGCTGGGCGTGCGCGAGCCGTGGAAGAAGGTCGACTACGTCAAGGCCTTCAACTGGCTGACGTACTACGGCGGCAAGTTCTCCACGTCCCAGAAGCGCGGCGTCTTCACCGACCAGGCGCTGGACGTCCTGCCCGCCGACTACTGGCGCTACTTCCTGATCGCCAACGCCCCCGAGTCGGACGACTCCTCCTTCACCTGGGAGCACTTCACCGCCACGGTGAACAAGGACCTCGCCGACACCCTGGGCAACTTCGTCAACCGCGTCCTGTCGTTCTCGAAGAAGCGCTTCGGCGACGAGGTCCCGGCGGGCAACGCGCCCGGCGAGGCGGAGACGAGGCTCGGGGAGCAGATCGCCGAGCTGCTCGCCGAGTACGAGTCGCAGATGGAGGCCCTGCAGTTCCGCAAGGCGGCCGCCGCCCTACGCGCGCTCTGGTCGGCGGGCAACTCCTACCTCGAGGAGAAGGCCCCCTGGCTGGAGATCAAGACGGACAAGGACGGCGCGGCCCTCACCCTGCGCACGGCGATGAACCTGATCCACCTCTACGCGGTGGTCTCCGAGCCGTTCATCCCGGCGACGGCGAAGATCATGCGTGAGGCCTTCTCCCTGGCCGACGACACCGCGACCTGGGTGACGGCGAACGAGGCCCGTGCCCTCGCCTCCGTCCCCGCCGGGACCCCGTTCACCGTCCCGCCGGTCCTGTTCGCCAAGCTCCAGGACGAGGACCTGGCGGCCTACAAGGAGCGCTTCGGCGGCACCGAGGAGTGACACGCCGCGCGGGGGAGGGACGTTTTGCGCCCCTCCCCCCGCGTCGGGAAGAGAAGCCGCAGCGGAGAAGACGTGGAGGAAAAGACGGACGGCGGCTTCCCCCCTCTTCGGCATGTTCTCGCCAAGCCGTATGGTTTCCGCCATGGCAGTCCCAGTCCCCGACGTCATTCCGATCGCCTACGAACCGAGGCACCGCACCGAGTCCATCGGGCGGTACGCGGACGGTCAGTTCCTCGCGTCGGTCACATACGCCTTCCCCCAGGGCTTCCGTCTCGACGACGGCTGGGAAGAGCACAAACGCCTCTACACCGTGCTGCACACCTTCGACGCCGAGGGCCGCTACCGCGACTCGGACATCTGGTGCGCCGGCACCTGGGCCGAGCAGCAGCGCGACCCGCACGGCGACGACTCGGTCCTCACCCGCGCCCGCGTCCGCCTGGCCACCCTCCTGCGCAGCCTGCCCCGCCGCTCCTACACGGACATCGCCATCCGCCCGTTCCGACTCACTTACGAGAACGTCCTGTTCGGCCTGGTGATCCGCGAGGACGAGGACGACGACGGCGAACCCGAGACCTGGGCCGAGCTCTACCCGGACCGCCTCGCCTTCGCCGCCCCCTGGAACGGCGCCTACGACACCTGACCGCCCCCCGCGAGCCGTTTCTCCTCAGTACTCCGACGCATGCGCCACGAAGTTCGCCCATGCGCCCGCCGTGAGCGCCAGGCGAGGCCCTTCGACGTTCTTGGAGTCACGGACATGGACGGTGCCGGGAGCCGTGGCGATCTCAACGCAGGAGTTGCCGTCCGTGCCGCTGCTGTAGCTGCTCTTGAACCAGGCCAGTTCAGAGGCATCCTCGGTGGAGGCCTTGCGGATCATGTCTCTCCCAGCAGTTGTTCGATGAAGGCGAGCGACTCTCTCGGCGGGAGAGCCTGCGCCCGGATGGTGCCATACCGCAGTTCAAGGATGCGCAGGTCCCTGGCCTCAGCAGTCGGTCGGCCGTTGAACGCACCGTCACTGCGCCCCACGGCCGTACCGTCCGGAAACTTCAGCAACTCGATCTTGCCGTCCACGCCTGGGTGGGCATCGGTATTCGTCGGCATCACCTGAAGCGTGACGTGGTTCAACCGCCCCACCCCCAGCAAATGTTCAAGCTGACGCTGCCACGCCATTGTGCCTCCAACCGGTCGGCGCAGCGGTGTCTCTTCCAGGACGAAGTGGAGGGAGGGCGCCGGATCGCGCTCGAACACGGTCTGCCGAGCCAGACGGGCAGCCACCATGCGCTCCACGTCGTCCGAGGAGTACGGCGGCTGCGCAGCCTCGATCAAAGCGCGGGCGTGTTCCGGTGTCTGCAACAGCCCATGGATGCTGTTGCACTCGTAGATACCGATCTCAACCGCGTTGCCCTCCAGTTTCCCCAGTTCCCGAACCTTTTTCGGATACCGGACCTTTTTCACGTCCTCCCAGGCTGCCGCGACGAGGCCGCCCGCCGCCAACACCTTGTCGGCCTTGTCCAGGTACTCCTGGCGAGGGATCCGCTTTCCGCCCTCGACCTTGTAGACCAGGTCCTCTCCGTACCCGACCGCCACCGCGAACTCGGCGGCCCGCATCCCCGCCGCCTCCCGCCGCAGCTTCAACTGCCGCCCCACGGTGGTGATGACGGCGACGCCCCACTCGTCGTCCGGGTCCACCTCCCACCCCGGCTCGTCCGCCTCGGTCCTGAGTCGTCGTACCTCGCCGTCCACCGACATGTCATGCCCTCCGGTCGTCCCGCCGTGCCGCAACGCCCGTATCCGTGGGCCCCGCACCGGCAGCCCGGACAACAGTGGACAAGGCCCGGACAGTCACCCTACGCATCGACGTCGTCACTGCTCACGGTAAGCACGCACCGCCACGCTCAGTGACGTGAACCAGAAAAACTCCACCCGACTCCACCCCCCGGCGCGTCACTTCGACGTCCTGCTGGCACCCGCGCAACGCGGTGTGCACCGAAGTTCGCAAACGTGGGCTCCGGTGGCTCGGGCGCTCTCCTCCAAGGAACACGAGGGGGAAAGAGACCCCACCAAGCCCCACCCCTCCCGCCCACGGCGCATGCTCACTCTCGCGAGTGAACATCACCAACTCAGCTGGATTCGGTACCGGTTGCCTGCTCTACGCTCAGCGCGACACAGCACGACACAGCACGACGCCCCCCAGACATACGACGGCCCCCGCAGGGACTGGCATCCCTTGCGAGGGCCTGACCACCTAGGAAGCAACACCTTCCCGATGGACATCCAAAACCCTAGCGCGCCCCCGCCCTCCCAGTCCCGTAACAGCGGGAAAAACCACCCTTCCCGGCACGCCCACGCGAAGACGCACCCCGCCGGCGTCACCCACGACAACTCCCGCCACACCACCCGCTTCACGGTGATCGGCAACCACCTCGCCCAGCACCCGGAGCTGTCGGGACTCGCCATCGGACTGGCCGTGTACATCCAGTCCGTCCCCACCGGCGCCCCCGTCGACATCAAGACCCTCGCCGCCCGTTTCCCCGAGGGCACGACCCGTATCGCCGCCGCGCTGCGCGAGCTGGAGACCCACGGCTACCTGCGCCGCACCCGCGTACGCACCGAGACCGGCCGCATCGTCACCCGCACGGTCTCCTGCAACCAGCCGGGCGGACCCGGCAACGCGACGGCCGGCGCCGCCCCCGAGCCCCCGGCCCGCCGCGCAGCCGCCGCCCCGCAACAGAAACCCGCACGTCGCGCCCTCCCCGCCGTACCGCAGCCCGCGTACACCTCCCCAGCCCTCCTCCAGGCCGCCACGGACGTCCTCGCCGGCCTTCGCCGCGAAGACCCCCGCCTCCTGCTCTCCGCCACCGACGCCGAGCACCTCGCTCCCGGCGTCGCCGCCTGGCTGGAACGCGACGTGCCCCCCGCCGCCGTACGCCGCGCCCTGGCCTGCGACCTGCCGGCCGAGCCCCTGCACCGCCCCGCCGCCCTCCTGGCCCACCGCCTTGCCGCCCAGCTACCGCCCCTGCCTCCGTACCGCGCCCCCGAGCAGCCCCCGCCCGTCAGACACCCCCTCCACAACTGCGAAACCTGCGACCACGCCTTCCGCGGCCCCGAACCAGGCTCCTGCCAGGCGTGCGCGTCAGCGGGCGGAATCTCCGCAGTCCCCAACGCCACCGATTCCGTACCGGCAAGATGACCCGCACTGCCCCGCCCTTCCGCTTTGAGGATGCTCTCCACCCCGACGGGACCTCACGTGCTCCCCGGGCTGTGGCTCGGCGGGAGTGTGAGTTTCGTCAGCACCAAGCTCGATCCTGAGAACATCCACGCCACACTGCTGATGGACACACGCGCCCCTCAGGTGCGTGCTCGGGGGGTCGTCGCGTTCCGCCGCCTGCAAGAGATCAGCCACTTCGCGGCGCACGGCGTGCTGGCGCGCGGCGGCCGGGGCAACACGCTTTCCGCCGAACGTCGGCGCCCACCTCCGGCTCGGCCTCGCCCCGGTGCGGCGAGCAGGGCCTGGGGCCGGCGTAATCTGCCGGCCCCGGCCGTCACGATCCATTGGACATGGGGAGTTCAGCACATGGGACAGTCGCAGGGTTGGTTCACGAGCTTGCCTCGGAGGGCCGGGCGGCCACATGTCACAGCTGCGGTCGTAACCATCGTGCTGGGAGCATCCGGTCTCTTGGCGTGCGACAACGCAAGTGGCGGCGCGGAAGGCACGGCACCGCCGCAAGGGATCGTGCTGGATCTCGACGGTCAGGTGGCTGTGCTCCCCGAAGTCGGCTCCAAGCCCAAGGTCGTCGGGCCACGTCCCGCGGGAACTGAGAAGCTTGACGCGTACCAGCTCGACAGCCCTCGTCAACTCGCGAGCGGCAGGATCGCCGCCGTTCGGCGAGGAAACCTGGTAGCCATCTCGCCGGACACCCCCACGCGGGCGACGCTCGTTGCGCCGGCGAGCGACTGGTTCATGAGCTCTGACGGGCAACATGTCTGGGCCGTCACGGAGGAGCCCGCCGCCACAGCGTGCGCGGGAACGGGGTCCGCTCAAGGTGTTACGGCCAAGTACACGGCGGCAGAACACGAGACCAATGGGCGCCCGTCACATCACATACTCAAACTGCCCTGTGGCTACGAGCCCGTCGCTGACACCCCCAAGGGCCTCCTCGCCCAACAGACGACGGGCTCAACCGCACAATCGGGCAACGGCAGCCGTTCCACCACACGCATCGTCATCATGAACGCGGCCGCTACTTCTGCGGCTCGTACGCTGACCGAGGACGGCACCGTCATCGATGCAGCGAGACAGCGCGTGGTGTGGCATGACGACAACTGTTCCCGGGGAAGTTGCTTCAACGTATACGACACCGGCAGGGGAAAGTCATCTGCACTGCCGGCATGCCTGGAGGACCAGCCGGTCGGAATTGGCGAGCTCGATTCCAGTGGACGTTGGTACACCACGATCGAGCAGACCGCCGAAGGAAAGCGCCTTGCTGTCCTCGACCTGGAAAAGGGCGGCTGCAAGGATCTCGGCGCCTTCCCCAGTCTGGAACTCGGCGATGCCAACCTCGATACGGCACTCCCCGTGGCCTGGACCGGTGCAAATCTGCTCGCGCTGGATACCCGATCCGGTGAGCTGACGTCCTACAACGCTGCAAGCGGCAAATCGGAGGAGCGGGTCCGACTGTCCGTTGGCGACGGAGCGCAGGTCTGGGGTGCCCTTCCCGTATGAACGGGCCTCTCGAGGCCGAGCGCGCGGCCGGGGGGGTTCCATACGGGTGTGCTGTTGTGGCGAGTGAACTGGAAGTGGGAGAGAGCGGACGCGAGGGCCGGGGGCTCGTGGTCTCCCGGCCCTCGCGCGTATCGGGGGCGTTACTTCAGGACGCCCGCGCCCGTCGTCGTCGCCAGGGAGGTCGGCAGGTTCTTCGCCGACGTCTCCAGGCCGGCCGTCAGGGTCGGGGTCCAGTTGACCGTCGTCTTGAGGTCCTTCGAGGACGCGGCGTTGTAGGCGGCGACGACGTCGGTCACCGTGCCGTTGACGAGGTTGCCGGAGCCCTTGACCGCGCCGGTGCCGTCGCCGCTGAGGAGCTTGGCGACCTTGCCGCCGGTCGGCAGCTTCCAGTAGTTGTTCTCGGCGACGACCTGCGCCTTGGCGCGGGAGTTGATGCTGTACTGCGTCGTGTAGCCGTTGAGGGGCGTCACGTCGTACAGGTTGTTGTAGATGTGGACCTGGCCGACGCGGGCCAGCGGGGCGCGCTGGACGATGCCCTTCCACACGTTGTGGTGGATCGAGACGCGCAGCTTGCCGGCCGGCTCGCTGTCGCTGCTGCCGATCAGCATGGTCTTGTCGTGGTTGGTGAACTGGTTGCGCGAGACGGTCACCAGGTCGGAGCTCTTGGTGATGTCGAGGGAGCCGTCGTGGATCTGGAACTCGCGGCCGTAGTACTTCGGGTTGACGCCGTCCAGGTGGGGCGCGTCGGTGAACGTGTTGTGGTCGGCCCAGACGTGGGTGGCCCCGCGCAGGGTGACCGAGTCGTAGTTGGAGTTCCAGTTGCCGGTGGAGCCGTCGGTCGGGTCCCACTGCGGGAAGCAGTCCTCGGTGGCGGCGAAGTTCAGATTGCGGACGATGACGTTGTCCACGTTCTGGATCTGGAGCATGCCGCCGGATATCCCCGCTGCCGTGCCCGGCACGCCGACCACGCTCGTGTTCGCGGGCACCTTGAAGACGATGTTCTTCGCCTGCTTGGTCTGGGCGGCGGCGCGGGCCTTCTCCTGCGTGCCGGAGGGCAGCTTCGACCTGCCGTAGGTCGAGGGGTCGTACGCCTTCAGGTACGCCGCGAGCGAGTACCCCGTGCCGGACGCGTAGCTCGCGCAGGTCAGCTTCTTGCCCGAGTCGTCGGTGTTGGCGTCGATCGTGCCCTTGACCTTGATGATCCGGGGGGCGGTGTCGGACGCCGAGCCGAGCGCCTTCACCAGCTGGGCGCGGGTGGAGACCGTGAAGGTGTGCGCGGCGTCGGCCTTGGCGCCACCGGTGGTGCCCGCGCCGGAGGAGGCCCAGCCGTCCTTGGCCGCGAGCGTCTGGTGGTACAGGTCGACGGGCGAGGCGTTCGCGCTCATCACGACGACACCGGCGCCGACGCCGGCGGCCACGGCGGCGGCGGTGATCACGAGGACGCGGCGCGAGCGGAGGGACCGGCGGTGGGAGGGAGCTGGCACGGGGGATCCTTAACGGGAGGAGCAGGCTTACGACCGGTCAGTGGTCGCCGTGCGGTGAAGAGTTGCCGCTGATCGAGAAAATTTTTCGGCAGGCCCGCACGCCGCACGATCAAACGCCTTCACGACTCCCTCACCACCCCCTTAAGGTGCGCATCGGGGGCGAACGGCCCTGACGGGGGAGGGATCACCGCAGATCGGCGGACCGGACCGGCCCCCGGACAGGGGGCGCGCGATACGGCGGCACGCCCACACACCCGCACGCCCACACACCCGCACGCCCACACACCGACGCGCTCACACACGGGCACGCTCACAACGCAGTCACACATCACCTGGGGGACCCACATGGCACTCTTCGGCAACGCGCACCCCATCGACCCCGCGCAGGCCCAGCAGGACTACGCGCGGCTGCTGGGTCAGGGGGAGCAGGTACAGGCCGCGTTCCTGCTGATCCGCGACACCATCCTGTTCACGGACCGCCGTCTGATCCTCGTCGACAAGCAGGGCATCACCGGCAAGAAGACGGAGTACCACTCCATCCCGTACCGCAGCATCACCCACTTCGCCGTGGAGACCGCCGGCACCTTCGACCTCGACGCCGAGCTGAAGATCTGGGTCTCCGGCTCGTCCATGCCGATCGAGAAGACCTTCACCAAGGGCGTCGACATCTACGAAGTCCAGGCGATCCTCACGCAGTTCGTGGCGAAATAGCGCTCGCGCCCCGGCCGCCTGGTACGACTACGCGGTGGACCTTCTCCGACCCCACCTCCGCCTCCTCGCCGAGGTCTTCGCCACGGCCGCCCCCGGCGCCCCCTGGGCGCTGGCGGGCGGTTACGCGCTGCAGGCGCACGGCGTGATCCAACGCCCGCACGCCAACGTGGACTTGGCGACGGAGAGCGCGGTGCCGATGCCCCGGCTCGCCGAGTCGCTGAGCGCGGCGCTCACCGCCGCCGGCCGTCACGGGGTGACGCTCCAGGACAGGGACCCGCTGTCCGCGCACCTGTCCGTGCCGGACGTCGACGCGGACACGGTCCTCCGGTTGGCCCTGCACAAGGAGACGTTCTGGAGCCCGCCCGTCGCGACCCCGTACGGGCCGGCGCTCGCGCTGGGGGACGCGGTGGGCACGAAGATCCGGGCGCTCTACGACCGGGGGCTGGCCGTCGACCTGATCGACGCGAGGGCGGCGTCCGCCCGCTTCACCCGTCCGGAGCTGGAGGAACTGGCCCGCCGTCACGCCCGGGACGACTTCGACCTGCCCGCCCTGCGGACCCGTCTGGAGGGCACCGACCACTTCCCGGACTCGGCGTTCGAGGCGTACGGCCTGGCCGAGGACCAGCTCACGGACCTGCGGGCGTGGGCCCAGGCATGGTCGACGGACATCGCGGAACGGCTGCTGGAGGAGGGGGCGTCACCGGACGAGTGAGCGGGACGCCCCCTGGAGCGCGACCGACGGTCAGCCGGACGCGGCCCACGAGAACTACGAGAACTTCGAGAACTACGAGAACTACGAGAACTACGAAGCCGACGAAGCCGACGCGCTCGGCTGGACGCCGGCGTCCGTGCTGTCGTGGGTGGCGTCCGGCTCGACGCCCATGGTGATCGAGCCGACCACGCCCCTCGCGATGTTCTTCCTGTCGTACTTGAGCTTGAGCAGACCGCCCTGGGTGCCGCTCTGGTCGTAGATGGTGTCCTCGGTGAGGGTGGTGCGTTCGGTGGTGCTGGTGGAGTACGGGGCCACGGCGGCAGCGGCGAGGACGGACGCCTCCTCGAAGAAGAACTGCCCGGTGTGGCAGGCGTGCCCGCCCTCGTAGCCGGCGTCGGTCCACGTCCCGTCCACATGCACCTTGGTGTGGATGTGGACGGTACGGCCCCGGTACCAGCCCGGGAACACCGTCTTGAAGGTGACCCGGCCCTGCCGGTCGGTCTTCCACGTGCCGCGCAGATAACGCTTGTCGTCGGTCGGCTCCTCGTGGCCGCCGCCACCCCCGCCGCCGGAGGGCGGCTCACCGGTCGGAGCGCCCGTGGGCGCGTCGGACGGCGTGCCGGTCGGGGCGTCGGTCGGGGCTCCGGTGGGCGCGCCGCCACCGCCGGTGGAGAGGCTCTCGTAGCCCGAGTAGATGCCGAGGGCGTCGCAGTGCCAGATGTCGACGGCGGCGTCGGCGACGGGTTTGCAGGTCTCGGAGTCGATCACTTTCAGGGCGAGGGTGAGCGGGATGCCCTCCTTGTCCTCGGTGATGTCCCGGCGGATCTTGTCGGCGTCGATGTAGTAGGGGCCCTCGGTTGTCTCGGAGGTGAGCAGGTAGCAGGCCTCGGCGGAACCTGCGGAGGCGGAGGCCGTGGCCTTTGCGGCGCCCTTCGCGGGCTTCTTCTCACCGGCGAAGGCGCCCGCGGCGAGTGCCCCTCCGGCGCCGACGGCTACGGCCGCGCCGGCACCGGCCACGACGACCTTGCGGCGCGTCAGATCACGCTTGTGCCGCGGCCCCTGCCGTCCGGCCGCGGCGCTCGGACCGCCGCTGACATGCTCGTTGCTCGCGTTGTTCTCGTGGTTTCCCGTCATGGCCGCGAAGGTAGGGACCGGGGCTGTCAGGGGCGTGGGAACCACCTGTGGAACGGCAAGGTCAGGCAAAGGGACAACGGCACAAGGGTCTGTTTCCGGCCTGCTCACGGCAGAGAGGCCGACGGGTCCCGCCCTACGCGGCCGCCTCCGCGGCAGCCCATGGGACCGCATGCGTGGCCGTCCATGGGCCCGCATGCATGCCAGCCCATGCGACCGCATGCGTGGCCGTCCATGCGACCGCATACATCCCAGCCCATGCGGCCGCATGCGCGGCTGTTCATGCGGCCGCCTGTCTGGTCGCTCATATGGCCCCCTGTGTGCGCCCCGGCCCGGCCCCTACCGGGCCGCGAGCGCCGAGGCCCGGCGAGGGGCCGATGCGGCCGGGCCCGTTCCCAGACCCGCGCGCGCCGTCGCGAGGTGCTCAAGACCTGCCTTCGCCAGCCGGGTCGCCTCCTCGTACTCCGCCGCGGTGCGGGCCGTGGCGAGGCGGGTCCGGGCCGCCCGGTGGCACTCCGCCGCATGCGTCAGCGAGCGCTCCGCCGCCACGTCCGCCCCGGCCCAGGCCCGCACGTCCGGCGGGACGAGGCCTCCGGTCAGCCGGACGAGCCAGTGGTTGGCCTCGGCCTCCGCGTCCAGGCCGGACGGGGGACGCCGCCGGTCGCGGCGCTGGGCCACCACGCACACCGCCGCGCCGACGATCAGCAGCACCGACAGCGTGATCGCGAACCCCGTGGAATCCATCCCCGGCTCCTTCCCGTCCCGGCCGTCGCCGGCCCCTGGCCTGCCCTCTTCTCCTCCATGATCCGGCGGCCCGCTGTGCCCGCCCCGGGAGATTCCTGTGGGGCCACGGTGAGGCTTCCAGGAGGGGCGGGGGTCGAGCGTCCGAGAGGCGAGTACCCCGGACGGGACACGTCCAGTCGGTGACCGGCCCGCCGGACTCGCCCGACAGGCGGCCTTCCTCCTGTGCAGCACGGGCGGGGAGCGGTCAGGCGCCGGGGAACACGGGAGTGGGGGGGGGGGGGGGGGGGGGGGGGGGGGGGGGGG
>NZ_JBMNDR010000058.1:0-58937 GCF_052543235.1 Streptomyces sp. SAS_272
CCGGAGAGCTACGCGGCCGGACTGCACCTGTGCGGTGCCATGCTCTGGCTCCGCAGCATCACACCGCACAGATGATCCGAACTTCAGACAGGACCTAGGGGCGTGCCCAGCCGTTGGTGAAGTCGGCTTGCTTATCGCCCATTGGCGCTGTTGATCAGGGGTGAAGCTCGGATCGCCCGTAGCTGTTCGAGCGCGTCGACCCAGCGCTCCCAGGGGCCGTCGGAGGTGGTGAAGCGGCTAGCGTGGTCGGTGGCGAGCTGGGCGTCGAGGCGTCGCAGCGCGTCTTTGCCCCAGGCCGACGACTGAAGGGCATTACCAAATCGGCAAGGGTCGCCTCCTCAGCACCGTGATGGTTACCGGGGTGGCTTGCCGGGTCTTCGACGTGGGTGCCGATGGTCGACCAGACGCGGTCGGCGTGACACGACCGACATCGGACGTTGCGAGGCCACTTCGGCGGCACCCCTCCGTGAAGGCTGACGGATACTCAGGCATCTCTGACGTGTCGTCAACCATTCAAGATCATCTTGCACGTGCGTTGCACAAGGTACTGAAAAACAACAGTGATCAATGGAGGGTCGTGAAGGCGAATATTCGCAGGTCAGCTGACATGTTGAGGTGTCGCGCCCCTTACCTTCAAGGGGCACGGCACCGCGCCGATCAGATGTCCCGGAAGATCTCGATCTGTGCGCCGATCGAGTTCAGCCGCTCGGCCAGATCCTCGTAACCGCGGTTGATGACGTACACGTTGCGCAGCACGGACGTGCCCTCCGCCGCCATCATCGCCAACAGGACGACCACCGCGGGGCGCAGGGCGGGGGGGCACATCATCTCGGCGGCGCGCCAGCGTGTCGGGCCCTCCACCAACACCCGGTGAGGGTCGAGGAGTTGCAGTCGCCCACCGAGCCGGTTGAGGTCCGTCAGGTAGATGGCGCGGTTGTCGTACACCCAGTCGTGGATGAGGGTCTTGCCCTGGGCGACGGCCGCGATGGCCGCGAAGAACGGCACGTTGTCGATGTTCAGGCCGGGGAACGGCATCGGGTGGATCTTGTCGATCGGCGCCTCCAGCTTGGAGGGCCGTACCGTGAGATCCACCAGCCGGGTGCGGCCGTTGTCCGCCGGGTACTCCGGCGTGCGGTCGTGATCGAGGCCCATCTCCTCCAGGACCGCCAGTTCGATCTCCAGGAACTCGATGGGCACCCGCCGCACCGTCAGCTCCGACTCCGTGACGACCGCGGCGGCCAGCAGGCTCATGGCCTCGACCGGGTCCTCGGACGGGGAGTAGTCCACGTCCACGTCGATGTTCGGCACGCCGTGCACGGTGAGCGTCGTGCTGCCGATGCCCTCGACCCGGACGCCGAGGGCCTCCAGGAAGAAACACAGGTCCTGCACCATGTAATTCGAGGAAGCGTTACGGATGACGGTTACCCCGTCGTACCGCGCGGCCGCCAGCAACGCGTTCTCGGTGACCGTGTCCCCGCGCTCGGTCAGCACGATCGGCCGGTCCGGGCGGACGGCGCGGTCGACGACGGCGTGGTACTGCCCTTCCGTCGCCGCGACGTCCAGCCCGAACCGGCGCAGGGCGATCATGTGCGGCTCGATGGTCCGGGTGCCGAGGTCGCAGCCGCCCGCGTAAGGCAGCTTGAAGTGGGTCATGCGGTGCAGCAGCGGACCGAGGAACATGATGATGGAGCGCGTGCGCACGGCGGCCTCGGCGTCGATCGCCGCCATGTCCAGCTCGGCCGGCGGCACGATCTCCAGGTCGACGCCGCCGTTGATCCAGCGCGTCCGTACGCCGATGGAGCTGAGCACCTCGAGCAGTCGGTAGACCTCCTCGATGCGGGCGACCCGACGCAGCACCGTGCGCCCCTGGTTGAGCAGCGAGGCGCACAGCAGAGCCACGCAGGCGTTCTTGCTGGTCTTCACGTCGATCGCACCGGACAGCCGCCGGCCGCCCACGACCCGCAGGTGCATCGGCCCCGCGTACCCCAGAGAGACGATCTCGCTGTCCAGGGCTTCACCGATTCGAGCGATCATCTCAAGGCTGATGTTCTGGTTGCCCCGCTCGATGCGGTTGACGGCACTCTGGCTGGTTGCGAGCGCCTCGGCCAGCTGCGCCTGTGTCCAGCCCCGGTGCTGCCGGGCGTCACGGATGAGCTTGCCGATGCGTACGAGGTAGTCGTCTGCCATGAGGCTGAGATTATCTCACATATGAGATGGCGCCTCTTGAGGGGGCCGTTCGGGTGACGTGTCGTCAATGCCGCCTGGCGCGACGCGTACGGCGCCATCCGAAAGGTCCGGGCAAATCCATCGATGTCGTACGACGGCCGGTGCTGCTGTGCGTCTGGCGCGGCCCGTGCCGGCCGCCGCCGGTGGTGATCGACCAGGAGTGCCGGTTGATGTTCAGTCGCACCCCGGGGAGGATGCGGAAACTCTTGCGGAAAGTGAGGGGCATCGAGCCTCCTTCGTCGCGAAGCGTCCGTTGGGCGACGTCTACCCCGGCTCGGCGGACCCATGGCCGGGGAGGCCGGCCGCCGATCGTTCAACGTGCCCACCGCGCACCCGAGATGCCCCCGAAGGTCTCCGCCGCCCCTGGTGGACGCCGCGCGGGGGCCGGTCGGATCAGGTGTCCGCGGCCGGCTGGGGAGCCGCCCGCAGCTGGGCGGGGCTCGCCGGCGAAGAGGAACGGGCGCGCCGCTTCCACGCCTTCCGCTCGGTGCGTGGCGGAGATCACGGACGGCGCGCGCGTCACCGGCGGCAGACTCGTGTCCCCCCGGCGGGAGCGGTCGGCGTGGCGGGTGGAGCGCGGAATGCCGCTCTCCCCTGCGGGGGCGGCGAGCCCGGGCATGACCATTCCGCGCCCATGTACTAGAGTTATCTCGACATCGAGATATCTGCCGAAGGCGCACCGCAGCCGCCACGCCAGTAAGGCTTGCCTAACTTAGCTTGCCCTGAGCTGATCGGCCAAGTCCGCGTGACGGCAGGATGCGGTGGTACGCGCACATCAATAAAGGAGACTGTCGTGTCGGCGAACAGCTTCGACGCCCGCAGCACGCTGCAGGTGGGCGACGAGTCGTACGAGATCTTCCGGCTGGACAAGGTGGAAGGCTCGGCTCGCCTTCCGTACAGCCTGAAGGTGCTGCTGGAGAACCTGCTCCGTACCGAGGACGGCGCGAACATCACCGCCGACCACATCCGTGCCCTCGGCGGCTGGGACTCGCAGGCCCAGCCGTCGCAGGAGATCCAGTTCACGCCGGCCCGCGTGATCATGCAGGACTTCACCGGCGTGCCCTGCGTCGTCGACCTCGCCACCATGCGTGAGGCCGTCAAGGAGCTCGGCGGCGACCCGGCCAAGGTCAACCCGCTCTCCCCGGCCGAGCTGGTCATCGACCACTCCGTGATCGCCGACAAGTTCGGCACCAACGACGCCTTCGCCCAGAACGTCGAGCTGGAGTACGGCCGCAACAAGGAGCGCTACCAGTTCCTGCGCTGGGGCCAGACCGCCTTCGACGACTTCAAGGTCGTCCCGCCCGGCACCGGCATCGTCCACCAGGTGAACATCGAGCACCTGGCCCGGACCGTCATGGTCCGAGGCGGACAGGCGTACCCCGACACCCTCGTCGGCACCGACTCGCACACCACCATGGTCAACGGCCTCGGCGTGCTGGGCTGGGGCGTCGGCGGCATCGAGGCCGAGGCCGCGATGCTCGGCCAGCCGGTCTCGATGCTCATCCCGCGCGTCGTCGGCTTCAAGCTCACCGGTGAGCTGCCCGCCGGCACCACCGCCACCGACCTCGTCCTCACGATCACCGAGATGCTGCGCAAGCACGGCGTCGTCGGCAAGTTCGTCGAGTTCTACGGCGAGGGCGTCGCCGCCACCTCCCTCGCGAACCGCGCCACCATCGGCAACATGTCGCCGGAGTTCGGTTCCACCGCCGCGATCTTCCCGATCGACGACGAGACCCTGAAGTACCTCAAGCTCACCGGCCGCTCGGAGCAGCAGGTCGCGCTCGTCGAGGCGTACGCCAAGGAGCAGGGCCTCTGGCTGGACCCGAAGGCCGAGCCCGACTTCTCCGAGAAGCTGGAACTCGACCTCTCGACGGTCGTCCCCTCGATCGCCGGCCCGAAGCGCCCGCAGGACCGCATCGTCCTCGCGAACGCCGCCGAGCAGTTCAAGACGGACGTACGCAACTACGTCGACTCCGCCGACGAGGCGGGCAAGGAGTCCTTCCCGGCCTCCGACGCCCCGGCCAACCACCCCAACGGCGCCCCGTCCGACCCGGTCACCGTGACGGCCGCCGACGGCTCGACCTACGAGATCGACCACGGCGCGGTGACGGTCGCGGCCATCACCTCCTGCACCAACACCTCCAACCCGTACGTCATGGTCGCCGCCGCGCTCGTCGCGAAGAAGGCCGTGGAGAAGGGCCTGACCCGCAAGCCGTGGGTCAAGACCACCCTCGCCCCGGGTTCGAAGGTCGTCACCGACTACTTCGACAAGGCGGGCCTCACCCCGTACCTCGACAAGGTCGGCTTCAACCTCGTCGGCTACGGCTGCACCACCTGCATCGGCAACTCCGGCCCGCTGCCGGAGGAGGTCTCCAAGGCCGTCAACGACCACGACCTCGCCGTCACCTCGGTCCTCTCCGGCAACCGGAACTTCGAGGGCCGCATCAACCCCGACGTCAAGATGAACTACCTGGCCTCCCCGCCGCTGGTCGTCGCGTACGCCCTCGCGGGTTCCATGAAGGTGGACATCACCAAGGACGCCCTGGGCATCGACCAGGACGGCAACCCGGTCTTCCTCAAGGACATCTGGCCCTCCGAGGCCGAGGTCAACGACGTCGTGGCGAATGCCATCGGCGAGGACATGTTCAACAAGTCCTACCAGGACGTCTTCGCGGGCGACGCCCAGTGGCAGGCGCTGCCGATCCCGACCGGCAACACCTTCGAGTGGGACGCCGAGTCGACCTACGTCCGCAAGCCCCCGTACTTCGAGGGCATGACGATGGAGACCACCCCGGTCTCCGACATCACCGGCGCGCGCGTGCTGGCCAAGCTGGGCGACTCGGTCACCACCGACCACATCTCCCCGGCCGGCGCCATCAAGGCCGACACCCCGGCCGGCAAGTACCTCACCGAGCACGGTGTGGAGCGTCGTGACTTCAACTCCTACGGCTCGCGCCGAGGCAACCACGAGGTCATGATCCGCGGCACGTTCGCCAACATCCGCCTGCGCAACCAGATCGCGCCGGGCACCGAGGGCGGCTACACCCGCGACTTCACCCAGGCCGACGGCCCGGTGTCGTTCATCTACGACGCCTCCCGCAACTACATCGAGCAGGGCGTGCCGCTGGCCATCCTGGCCGGCAAGGAGTACGGCTCGGGCTCGTCCCGTGACTGGGCCGCCAAGGGCACCGCACTGCTCGGCGTCAAGGCCGTCATCGCCGAGTCGTACGAGCGCATCCACCGCTCGAACCTCATCGGCATGGGCGTGCTCCCGCTGCAGTACCCGGAGGGCGCCTCCGCCGAGTCCCTCGGTCTGACCGGCGAGGAGACCTTCTCCTTCACCGGCGTCGAGGAGCTCAACAACGGCACCACGCCGCGTACGGTCAAGGTCACCACCGACACGGGCGTCGAGTTCGACGCGGTCGTCCGCATCGACACCCCCGGTGAGGCCGACTACTACCGCAATGGCGGCATCATGCAGTACGTGCTGCGCAGCCTGATCCGCAAGTAACAGGCGCGGTAAGCGGTTCGGCAAGCTGATCCGTAAGTAACAGGCGCGGTAAGCGGTTCGGCAAGCTGATCCGTAAGTAACAGGCGCGGTAAGCGGTTCGGCAAGCTGATCCGCATGTAACAGGCGCGGTAAGCGGTTCGGCAAGCTGATCCGTAAGCAACAGGCGCGGTAAGCGGTTCGGCAAGCTGATCCGTCAGAGCAGGTACAGCAAGCGGTTCGGCAACAGAAACAGCCGATGAAACGCGTGCGAAGTGCTGATCAAGGGCCGCACCCCCGGTGACGGGGGTGCGGCCCTTCGCCGTGTTCGTCCGCCCGGAGTCACCACCGACTCCTTGTTGCGACACACGGTTTCTTCAGCGCCGCCGTCATGCAGACGGGCCGGCCTGCGGGGCCCCGAGCCGGTGCCACGCGGACCCTCGTGGGGACTCGCCGGTGTGGCGCTGGGTGTCACACGCGTGGGCCGGGCGGTGTCTTCATGCCGGAACTCCCCACAGGGACCCGAACAAGGAGAGGCATCATGACACTGCGCCTGCCGAAGGCCGAGCTTCCCGCCGAGCTCAAGGAGAACATGATCGAGCAGCTGGGCGCCGTGCCCGAGAACGTCGAGGTGCTGTGGCACAGCCCCCGGGTGGCACAGGACAACCTGGAGTTCGGTGCGAAGGCGGGGGCCTGGGAGGCGGTCGAGCCCGGCCTGAAATCGTTCGCGCACATGGCTGTCGCGTCGCAGGTCGGCTGCAGCTGGTGCCTGGACGTCGGCTATTTCCAGGCGCAGAACGAGAACCTCGATCTGGCCAAGGCGAGCCAGGTGCCGCGCTGGCGGGAGGCGGACGCGTTCACGGCGTTGGAGCGCGACGTCATGGAGTATGCCGAGGCGGTGACGAACACGCCGCCGACCGTCACCGACGAGCAGTACGCCGCCCTTCTCGAGCGGCTCGGGACGGAGGCGATGGTGGAGCTCACCGCGTTCGTCGCCTACATCAACCTGGCGACCAGGGCGAATGTGGCGAACGGGGTCACCTCGCAGGGCTTCTCCGACGCCTGCGAGATCCCGTTGGCCAAGCGCCCGGCGACGTCCCGCGCAAGGTCCACGGCATGACCGCGGACCCGTTCGTCGTCCACCGCAGCCTGCTGTTCACCGTCGCCTACGAGATGCTCGGCTCCGCGGCCGACGCGGAGGACGTGCTGCAGGAGACCTGGCTGCGGTGGGCCGGCGTCGAGCGGTCACGGATCCGCGATCCGCGGGCGTACCTCGTGCAGGCCGTCACCCGACAGGCGCTCAACCGCATGCGCAGCCTCGCACGCCGTCGCGAGGACTATGTGGGCGAGTGGTTGCCGGAACCCCTGCTGACCCACCCCGACGTGGCCGACGACGTGGAACTCGCGGAAAACGTCTCCATTGCGATGCTGACGGTTCTGGAGACGCTCGGACCGGTGGAACGCGCGGTGTTCGTGCTCCGCGAGGTCTTCGACATGCCGTACGACGAGGTTGCCGAAGCAGTGGGGAAGACTCCCGCCGCGGTCCGGCAGGTTGCCCGGCGGGCCCGGTACCACATCGCCGCTCGGCAGCCCCGCGTCAAGGTGAGCCGTTCGGAGCACACGGCCGTGGTGGACCGTTTCGTCGCAGCGCTGCACACCGGCCGGGTCCAGGACCTCTTGGAGATCATGGCACCGGACGTGGTCCTCATCGCCGACGGGGGCGGCATCGCGGCCGCCGCTCAAGCCCCCGTCCACGGAGCCGAACTCGTGGCGACGATGCTCGCCGCCACCGACCGGGCGGCCTTCGACACCACGATGGTATGTCTCAACGGAGCCCCCGCGATCCGGATCGCGTCCGGCACCCTGGAGGCCACGGTCAGCTTCGTGATCGAGAACGGGCGCGTCACCCGCATCTACGCGACATCCAACCCGCACAAACTGACACGACTCGACGAGCCGGTCGATCTCATGAGGTAGGCAGCTGCAAGCCCGAGCGCTCCGGGAATGTCACACCCGGAGCGCTTGCGAGCGGACAATGCCCGTCGAGGAACCACCCTTGCCGCGACCGTCGCGCCTGGGGGAAGCGCTTGGAGCGGCAGCCACGGTCAGTGGGGTCAGCAACCGCTTCCACAAGCGCGGACGCATACGCGCAGACGTTCCTGCGGGCCACTTCGGCGGAGAAGCCGGATCTCTGTGCTACCAGCGTCTTGTGACCACGGCGTCGGGCCAGTGATCGAGACGCCCGGTACCTCGCTCAGGGCGGAGGCCGGCACCTGCGAGAGGACGGTCGGGGGGCCAGGCCTGACCCTGATGCAAGGGTTGGCCCTTTGACTTCGGATCGCGACTCGGATCACCTACTTCTCGGACACGCGCCACGCGCCGGCTCGATCCGCAAAATTTCTGCGTATGCGCGAAACGCTGTGCGGACCGTTTACAAGTGGGCCTCGCGGCGCTATCTTCCGCCACAGGTGGAGTGGGAGCGCTCCCATAGTGTTCGCGTCCGGCAGACCGGAACCTGCCGGACCGGGCCGGGGCGCTCCCGCTTCGCGCAGCCGACATACCAGGACGGCGTCGCGTCCAACCCGCAATGTCCTGTAACCCCTGTCGAACCGCGTTACCCGTCCCCGCATCCGCAGTGCACCCCATGCATGCACAGTCCGTACACGGAAGGCGGACTCATTGAGCATGAAAACTGTCATGATCACGTCAATCTCGAAGTCGCGCGCAAGTTCACGCTTACGCACCCGAGCCCTCCTCCTCGTCCTCCTGGCCCTGTTGGCCACGGTTCCCGCACTCGGTCTGATCGTGACCGCCGGCGGCGAGGCCCAGGCTCATGGAACCCCCATGAAACCCGCCAGCCGCACTTTCCTGTGCTGGCAGGACGCGCTGACCAACACCGGTGAGATCAAGCCCGTCAATCCGGCCTGTAAGAACGCGCAACAGGTAAGCGGTACCACACCGTTCTACAACTGGTTCTCCGTGCTGCGTTCCGATGGAGCGGGCCGCACCCGCGGCTTCGTACCGGACGGTCAGTTGTGCAGCGGCGGCAACACCAACTTCACCGGGTTCAACGCCGCCCGAAACGACTGGCCGCTCACTCACCTCACGTCGGGTGCGACCGTCGACTTCTCCTACAACGCCTGGGCGGCGCACCCGGGTTGGTTCTACGTCTACGTCACCAAGGACGGCTTCGACCCGACCCGCACGCTCGGCTGGAACGACATCGAGGACCGGCCCTTCCTCTCCGTCGACCACCCGCCCCTCCACGGAAGCCCCGGCACGGTCGAGGCCAACTACTCCTGGACCGGTCAGCTCCCGGCCAACAAGTCCGGCCGCCACATCATCTACATGGTGTGGCAGCGTTCCGACAGTGCCGAGACTTTCTACTCCTGCTCCGACGTCGTCTTCGACGGCGGTAACGGTGAAGTGACCGGAATCCACGAACCGGGCAACCCCAGCGAGCCGGTTCCCGGCACCTGCACTGCGTCCCGCAGAACCACCAACAGCTGGAACGGCGGCTACCAGTCGGAGGTGATCGTCACGAACTCGGGTGACGTCCCGATGCTCGGCTGGATGGTCGACTGGACGCTGCCCGGCGGCCAGTCGGTGGTGAGCCTCTGGAGCGGCAACGCGACCTACAACGGGCAGGCGGTGATGGTCCACAACGCGGACTGGAACGGTTCGTTGAATCCGGGCCAGAGCGCGACGTTCGGGTACGTGGTCTCAGGCGCGGGAGGTGACAGCGCCACGAGCCTTCCCTGCAGAGTCGGTTGAGCGACAACAGCTCTGAGGGGGGCCGCTCCTGACGGGCTGCTCCGAGCGAAGCCGGTGGGCTGGTGAGCCGCGCCCACCGGCTCCGACACCGTGGGCGGGACTGCCCACGGTGTCGGCCGCGCAGCTCGACGAGGTCGTGACGGTTCGGACGGGCAGGGCGGGCCGATTCCGGGGTTCCGCATCGACTCCGCGGAGCGGCTGCTCGACACCCGGCCCAATGGCCGGTGGCAAGCGCACCTTGCCGCGCGCCTCGGCCGGCGAGCTGTGTCCGCACCCGGCACGGGCGTGGGCACGGGCACGGGCGCGCGCATGGGCGTGGGCACGAGCACGGTGAGCGTGCCTGAAAGGACCCGGCACCGGCGACAGGAAGAGTCTCCCGAGGCTGCCCATGTTCACAGTGCCTGTGCATCCGGCCATGCATCCGGCCACGGCCATGCATCCGGCCACGGCCGCCCGGGCGGCCGTGGCGCACAGGCTGACCGGCCGCTGTCTCCGGAGCTGTTCGCTCCGAGGCGACGTGGCACACGGGCAACGTAGTCGTCGTACGGGCGGCGGGCGGACGGAGCTCGGCCGTACGGTGAACGAGCCGGTGCATCTGCTTCGGCCGGGCGCCGAGCGCGGACGCCGATCAGCTGGGCAACTGGGAATCCATCCAGTCGAGTTGTCGTCGCACCTGCTCCGCCTCACCCCCTTCGTGTCCGTTGAACGGATAGGCGTGGATCTCCTTGCGTGGATGCCCGCCGGCGCTCAGTTCGCCGTACCGGTTGAACGCCGCGTACACCCCGCTCGGTGGGCAGACCGTGTCGCGCAGGCCCGTGCCGAAATGGGCGGGGGCCTGCGCGCGGCGGGCGAAGGACACGCCCTCCACGTACGAAAGGGTTCGGTAAGCGGTTTCCTCGCTGCCTCGACGGACGGAGAGGTAGGCGGCGATCTCGCCGTACGGTCCCGCGTCGGTGAGCTCCAGCGACCGCCGGATCCCGCACAGGAACGGCGCCGTGACCAGGACGGCCGTCAGATCATGGACCAGGCCCGCGACTGCCAGGGCCAGTCCGCCGCCCTGACTGTTTCCGACGGCGGCCGTGCGCACGGGGTCGACGCCGGGCAGTGACCGTACTGCCGTCACTGCGCGCACCGCATCCGTGATCAGGCGTCGGTAGTGGTAGTCCGGCGGGGAGAGAAGTCCGCGGACGGCCGGCCCGGGGCCGCCGGGCACGACGGTGTGCGGGTCGGGGGTGTCACCCCCGCTGCCGTACTGGTCGCCCTGACCGCGGTTGTCCATCAACAGATGTGCGTAGCCCGCGTTCACCCAGGTCAGACGCTCATGAGGGAGACCGCGTCCGCGTCCGTAGCCGACGTACTCGACGACTGCGGGCAACGGTTCGCGCGCGCCGGCCGGGAGGCTGAACCAGGCCCGGATCGGATCGCCCGCGTAACCCCGGAACGTCACGTCCCAGGTCCGGGTCAGTCGCAGACCGGTTTCGACAGCCCGTACCGACACCAGTGGGTCCCGCTGCGCGGCTTCCTTCCGGGCGACAGCCCAGTACGCGTCGAAGTCGGCGGGCTCGTCGGGTTCGGGTCGGTGGCTTTCCAGATCCCGTAACGGCAGGTCGAACGCAGGCACGAGGGCTCCTCACAGGGGCGGGCCAACGATTGTTGCGCTGGTCATCCAGAAATTTGCGAAGCACGGTAGCACTCGCAGCGCTGCTCACTCACGGGATCTACCCCGGCCTGCAGGGGATTCAACGCCACAGGAGGTCCCACCATCCCGCCGTGCAGCACCCATTGACAGCGCTTTCCGGGACCCCGTACGTTTCCGCAGAGTTACCGGTAAGGGCACGAAAGTTTCGAGATCCCGCGTTGAGATCCGAGTGTTTCGAGAACGCCCCGGGAGGCCCGAGCATGAGCACCTCCACCACATCGGCCCCACCCCCCGACACCCAGGACCCCGGCCCCACGGGCAAGGCCCTGAACCGCTCCCCGCGTCCCACTGCGCGCCGCGGCTGGCGGAGGGCTTGGCGCCGGGACTGGCAGCTGTACTCGCTGGCCGTCCTGCCTCTGCTGTTCTTCGTGGTCTTCCGCTACCTGCCGATGGTCGGCAACGTGATCGCCTTCCGACGCTTCGAGCCGGGCGGCTCGATCCTGGGGGAGCACTGGGTGGGGCTGCGGTATGTGCGGATGTTTCTGACCGACCCCACCTTCTGGCAGGTCTTCCGCAACACGCTGTGGCTCGGAGGGCTGACGCTGCTGTTCTGTTTCCCCCTGCCGCTCGTGCTGGCGCTGCTGCTCAACGAGGTGCGCCGGCGTTCCCTGCGACGGTTCGTGCAATCGGTTTCGTACCTTCCGCACTTCCTGTCGATGGTGATCGTCGCGGGCATCACCCTGCAGATGCTGGCCACGGACGGTCCGGTCAACCATGCGCTGGGCCTGCTCGGCCACGATCCGGTGCGCTTCATCCAGGAGCCGGGCTGGTTCCGTACGGTCTACGTCGGTTCGGAGATCTGGCAGACCGCCGGCTGGGGCACGATCCTCTACCTCGCCGCGCTCACCACGATCGACGAGGACCTCTACGAGGCCGCCCGCATCGACGGCGCGAGCCGCTGGCGGCAGATCTGGCACGTCACGCTGCCCGGAATCCGTCCCACCATGATCACGCTGCTGATCCTCAACATCGGCACGTTCATGGCGGTCGGATTCGAGAAGGTCCTGCTGCTGTACAACCCCCTGACCTATCCGACGGCCGACGTGGTCTCCACCTACCTCTACCGCGCCGGCGTCGAGTCCAACAGTTTCAGTTACGCCGCCGCGATCGGCCTGTTCGAAGCGGTCATCGGCCTTGTCCTGATCACGAGCGCGAACCAACTGTCGCGCCGCACCGTGGGGACGAGCCTGTGGTGAGCCTCCTGACGCCTCGTGCCCCGCGTCCGCGCACGTCCGTCAACCAGCCGACGCGCGGTTACCGCGTGTTCCAAGGCGTCAACGGAGTGATTCTCACCCTCGTCGTCCTGGTGACCCTGTACCCCTTCGTCAACATCATCGCCCGGTCCTTCAGCGGCGAAGGGCAGATCCGGGCCGGCGAAGTGGCCTTGTGGCCGAAGGGGTTCAACCTCACCACATACAGAATCGTGTTCCAGGACTCGATGTTCTGGCGAAACTACGGCAACACCGTTTTCTACACGCTCGTCTCCACGGTCCTCGCCATGGTTCTGACCACGTGCTACGCCTACGTCCTGTCGAAGCCCGACCTCAAGGGGCGCGGGCTGCTCGTCGGTGTCGCCGTGTTCACCATGTTCTTCACCGGCGGGCTGATCCCCAACTACGTCCTGGTCACCAGCCTCGGCCTGAAGAACTCCGTCTGGGCCATCGCCCTGCCGAACGCGATCAGCGTTTTCAACCTGCTGGTGATGAAGGCCTTCTTCGAGAGCCTTCCGACCGAACTCGAGGAAGCAGCCGAGATCGACGGACTGAGCACATACGGAATTCTGCTCAGGATCGTGTTGCCGCTGTCCAAGGCCGTCATCGCGACGATGGTCCTCTTCTACTCGGTGTCCTTCTGGAACTCGTGGTTCTCGGCCTACCTCTACATGGACCGCACCGAGCTCATGCCGGTCACCGTCTATCTGCGCAACCTCATCGCGGGGGCCACCACGGGGGGAAACGCCGGTGCCGCCACGGAACAGCTGAGCCAGGTCGGGGCGAACATCCAGGCGGTCACGATCGTGCTGACCTCCCTGCCGATCCTCTGCGTATACCCGTTCGTCCAGCGCTTCTTCGTCTCGGGCGTGATGCTCGGCGCGGTCAAGGGCTGAGATCCGTACCTCCTACGGAACAAAGGAGCACCCGTGAAGAACGCCGGTCAGTTGTCCCGACGCCAAGTCCTCGCGGCCGCGGCCCTCGTCGGCCTCGCCTCTCTCACCGGCTGCGGGAGCGGCGACGAAGGCGAGGACGGCAAGGACCTCGCCAAGAAACAGAACGGAGCGATGAAGGAGTACCGCGCCGGCGAGCAGTTCAAAGCGTCGAAACCGCTGTCGTTCTCTCTTCTGCACAACAACAACCCGGTCTATCCGATGAAGGACGGCTGGCTGTTCTGGACCGAACTGACCCGGCGCACCGGCGTCACCCTGAAGCCGATCGCCGTCCCGCTGAGCGATTACGAGAAGAAACGCAGCGTCCTCATCGGCGCAGGGGACGCGCCGTTCCTGATCCCGAAGACGTACCACCCCTCGGAGGTCGCCTTCGTCTCGTCGGGTGCGATTCTCCCGGTCAGCGAGTACACGCATCTCATGCCCAACTTCCGTGACAAGGTCAGAAAGTGGAAGCTGGAGCCGGAACTCGACTCCATCCGGCAGTCCGACGGCAAGTACTACCTCCTTCCCGGCCTGCACGAGAAGGTCAAGTCCGGTTACTCGCTGTCGCTGCGCACCGACGTCCTGGGCAAGCTGGGACTGAACCTGCCCACCACCTGGGACGAGGTGTACGAGGTCTTCAAGGCGATCAGGGCCGAGTACCCCGACCGGTACCCCTTCTCCGACCGGTGGAGCACCAACACCCCGTTCCCCGCCGCAGCGCTGTGCAGCTACCTCGGTCAGTCCTTCGGTGTGCGGGCGGGCTGGACGTACGACAACATCAGCTTCGACGCCGAGAAGGACGCATTCGTCTTCACCGGTGCGACGGACGGCTACCGCCAGATGGTCGAGTACCTGAGGAAACTGGTTGCCGAGAAGCTGCTGGACCCGGAGAGCTTCACCCAGACCGACGATGACGCGGTGCAGAAGATGCTGGGTCAGAAGTCCTTCGCGATCAGTGCCAACCCTCAGGAGCTGGTCCAGAACTACCGCTACAACCTGGAGAAACAGGTCAGGGGGGCGAAGATCGAGATGATCCCGGTTCCGCTGGGCCCGGCGGGACCGGTGGTGCTGGGCGGAGCCCGGCTGGAGAACGGTCTCATGATCTCCACCAAGGCCCTCAAGAGCGACACCTTTGTCGCGATGATGCAGTTCGTCGACTGGTTGTGGTACTCGGACGAGGGGCAGCGGTTCGCCAAATGGGGTGTGCAGGGCTCCACCTACACCCTCTCCGACGGGCAGTACCGGCCTGGGCCCGGCATCAGCCTCATGGGCTCGGACCCGGACGCACCGAAGGACCTGCAGAAGGACTACGGCTTCTTCAACGGAGTGTTCACCTACGGCGGAAGCTGGGCGCTCGTCTCGTCCTCCTTCAGCCCGGACGAGAAGAAGTTCCAGGACGCGATGTCACAACGCGAGCAACTGCCCGTCGGGCCGGCTCACCCGCTGCAGTCCGTGGAGCAGGAGCAGGCCTCCCTCTGGGACACGCCGCTGAGGGACCACGTCACCCAGAGCACGCTCAAGTTCGCCCTCGGCAAGCGCCCGATGTCCGAATGGGGCGACTTCGTCAGCGAGCTCAAAGGCAAGAACATGGACCGCCTCGTCGGGCTGCACAACAAGGCGCGCGAGCGGTTCTCGAAGGAGAAGGCGTGATCCGCGTGCCCGAGGAGCCCGTGGGCCGGCACACCGATGCCTGGCGGCACTGTGTCGGCACCGGCCGCGTCGAACTCGCCCTGCGCCGCGACTACCAGGACTCCCTCGCTCTGATACAGCGCGACATCGGTTTCCGGTACATCCGCGGCCACGGCCTGCTCAGTGACGGGATGGGCGTGCACCGGCCGTACGACCACGAGGGCGCACGGCGCGTCCACCATGCCTTCACCTACGTCGACCAGGTCGTCGACGCCTATCTGCAGGCCGGTCTGCGTCCCTTCGTCGAACTCGGTTTCATGCCGCAGGACCTGGCCTCCGGACCGCAGACGGTCTTCTGGTGGCGCGGCAACGTCACCCCGCCCCGCTCGTACCGCGAGTGGGCGGACCTGGTGCGGGCGGTCGTCGTTCATCTCGTGGACCGATACGGCATCGAGGAGGTCCGCACCTGGCCGATCGAGGTGTGGAACGAGCCCAATCTGCCCGACTTCTGGCAGGGCGCGGACGAGAAGGCCTACCACCGCCTCTACGAGGTGACCGCGCACACCGTGAAGGAGGTCGACGCCGGTCTCCAGGTCGGCGGTCCGGCGATCTCCCCGGGCGCCGACGACTGGCTGGAACGGTTTGCGGAGTTCGTCGAACACCGTGAGGCCCCCGTCGACTTCGTCTCGAAGCACGCCTACAGCTCCGGGCCCGCCCAGCACGTCCCCTTCGGCGTCCATCAGACACTGGCTCCGGCGTCCGACCTGCTCGCTCAGTTCGCCACGCCGCGCGAACGCCTCGAAGGCACCCGGCTGGCCGACCTGCCCGTGCACATCACCGAGTTCAACTCCTCCTACCGCCCCGACAACCTGATCCACGACACGGCGTTCCACGCCGCCTACCTGGCCCCCGTCCTCGCGCACGGCGGTGACGTGGCGGACTCCTTCTCGTACTGGACCTTCAGTGACATGTTCGAGGAGGCCGGCGTTCCCACAGCCCTGTTCCACGGCGGCTTCGGACTGCTCACCCACCGTCAGGTCAGAAAGCCCACGTACCACTTGTACGTGTTCATGGCCCGCACGGGTTCCGACCTGCTCGCCCGCGGAGACGACCACCTGGTCACCCGGCATCCCGACGGTCGGATCACGCTCCTGGCCTGGGCGCCCGTCGACGCGACCGGCGAGACCGCGGGCCCCGATCGCCATGAACTGCGTCTGTCCCTCCCGGTCGCGACCCGAAGGACCTCCGGGACAGGAGGGTTCCTCTGGGGCGACGAAGCCGACGAAGCCGAAGGGTCCCGGGGGAACCTGGAAACCCGGAGAAACGGCGAGCGCAGGGCCCAAGCCACTGATGGGGGCCAGGAGGCCGGAGAGGTTCAGGAGGTCTTCGTCCGCCGTTCCAGCGTCGACGAGGAACGCGGAAACGCTTACACCACCTGGCGGCACCTGGGCAGTCCGTGTTCACCCACGCACGCACAACTGGACGTCCTGCACCAGGCGTCCGAGCCCGCGCGCAGCCACGGCAGGCTGCCCGTGCGTCAGGGCCGGGCCGAGCTGGACCTCGTCCTGGCCCGCCACGAGATCACCCTCGTCGAACTCACTCCCGTCGTCGACGAGGCGCCGCCCTGGTGGGACGAACGCCGTCTGCTCGGCCGGACGGCCCCATGAGTGCCACAAGTCCCACAAGTCGCACGAGCACGGTGAGCACCACGGGCTTCGGAACCGGCCCCCTCTCCCGTGCCGCCGCCCTGCTGCACACCCTCCTCGTGGTCGAGGCCCTGTTCCTCGCAGCGGCCGCCCCCGGGTTCGTCGGTCTGCTGCTCCTGGGGCCCGACCCGGCCAACCTGCCTCTCGCCGCTGTCTGCCTGCTGCCCCTCGGCCCGGCCGCCTCCGCGGCGCTCTACGCGCTGCACCACCGCAGCAGCGACCTCACCGACCTCCACCCGGCCCGCGTCTACCTGCGAGGATGGAGTCTCAACGCGCTGCCGGCGCTGCGGATCGAGGCGCCCCTGCTGGCCTGGCTCACGGTGATCGTCTTCACGCTCACCCATTTCACCGCCACCGGACTGCCCGGCTGGTGGGCGGTACTGCTCGGGGCCGTCGGCGTGGCCTCGCTCCTGTGGGGGGCCCACGCGCTCGTCCTCACCTCGTTGTTCACGTTCCGCGCCCGCGACACCGCCCGCCTCGCCGCGTACTTCCTGCTGCGGCGGGGGAGCGCCACCGCGGCCGCGGCCTCCCTGCTCGTCCTGACGGGCGGCCTGACCGCGCTGTTCACGGAGGCTCTGCCCGCACTTCTGGCCGCCCCGCTGCTGCTCTCCCTGCTGCGGTCCAGCCGACCGGTGATCGCCGAGACCCAGGAGGACTTCACCGCATGACCGCGCTCCGCGCCGGAGACGACGGCCGACTCCCGTACACCGTAAGAATCCCGTACGGCGGGGACTACAACCCTGAGCAATGGCCGCAGGAGATCCAGGTCGAGGACCACCGTCTGTTCACGCTGGCCGGCATCGACACCCTCACCGTCGGGGTGTTCAGCTGGTCGCTGACACAAACCGCCGAAAGCGATTACGACTTCACGATCCTGGACCGTGTCCTCGACCGCGCCGCCGCCGAGGGCCGCCAGGTCTGTCTGGGCACCGGGACGGCCGCTCTCCCGCCCTGGCTTGCGAAGAAGTACCCGGAGGTCAACCGCACCGACTTCGAAGGCCGCCGGCACCGCTACGGTCAGCGGCACAACTTCTGCCCCAGCTCGACCGCATACCGAAGGCTGTCCACAGCTCTGGCCGGCCGTCTCGCCGAACGGTACGCCGCACACCCGGCCTTGCTCGCCTGGCACATCAACAACGAGTACGGAGGCGCTTGTTACTGCGAGCGGTGCGCCGACGCGTTCCGTGACTGGCTGCGCGCCCGGCACGGCACGCTCGACGCCCTCAACGACGCCTGGTGGACCGCGTTCTGGTCCCACCGCTTCACCGACTGGGACGAGATCGAGCCCCCGAGCGCACTCACCGAGCACTGGCGCGGCTCCGATCACACGGCCTTCCAGGGCATCACCCTCGACTACATGCGCTTCATGACCGACGCCCTGCTCGGCTGCTTCACCGCCGAGAAGGAGGCCATCCGCGCGCACGACCCGGACACACCGGTCACGACCAACCTCATGGGCGCCTACCGCCCTCTCGACTACCACCGCTGGGCGCCCCACCTGGACTTCGCCTCCTGGGACAACTACCCGCCCCTGGACGCCCCGCCCACCCGTCCGGCGCTGGGCCACGACCTGATGCGTGGTCTCAAGGGCGGCGCGCCCTTCTGGCTGATGGAGCAGACACCGTCGACCACGGCCTGCCGTGACGTCAACCCCTTGCGCCGTCCCGGCGAACTCCGCCTCGCCACCTGGCAGGCCATCGCCCACGGCGCGGACGCCGCCCTCTATTTCCAGATGCGCGCCGCACGAGGAGCGAGCGAGAAGTACCACGGCGCGGTCATCGGCCACGCGGGCCGCGACGACACCCGGGTGTTCCGGGAGGTGGCCGCACTCGGGGAGGAGCTGCGCGCACTGGGCCCCCGCACACTCGGGGCCCGGACCCACGCCCGCACCGCCCTGCTGTTCGACTGGGACAGCTGGTGGGCTCTGGAGATCTCCGACGGACCCTCCAGACTCGTCCGCTACACCGACGTCGTACACGCTTACTACCAGGCGGCGCGCGAAGCCGGCGCCGACGTGGACGTCGTGCCCGTGACCGCGGACCTCGCGCGGTACGACGTGGTCATCGCCCCGGTGCTGCACCTCGTCGGGGCGGATCTCGCATCCCGGCTCGAGGAGGTGGCCGGGCGCGGCGGAACCGTGCTCGCCACCTTCCTCACCGCCCGCTCCGACGTCCACGACCGGGCCTTCCTCACCGACGTCCCCGGCCCGCTGGCCCCGCTCCTGGGCATCCGCGTGGACGAGTGGGACGCACGGCCCGAGAACGCAGAGAACCCGGTGCGGTTCACCGCGGTCACCGCACGGGCCCGCCTGGTCTTCGAGATCGTCCGGTTGTGCGGCGCCGAGGCGGTGGCCCGCTACGAGACCGACTTCTACGCCGGAACCCCGGCGGTGACCCGCAATCGTCACGGTGCCGGCCAGGCCTGGTACGTGGCGACGGCCCTCGACCAGCCCGGAGTCGACCACGTCGTCCGCAGTGTCCTCGCCCGCCACGACCTGATCGGCCCCCACGCAGGCCACCGCAGTGTGGAGACCGCCACCCGAGTCACCCCGGACGGCGTCCGCCTCCTCTTCCTGCTCAACCACGGCGCCCAGCCGGCCCGCCTCACCGCGCACGCCGCGGGCACCGACCTCCTCACCGGCGAGTGGCACGACCAGGGCGCGGCGCTGGTGCTGGACCCGCGAGGCGTGGCCGTCCTGCGGCTTCAGTAGATCGTGCGACCCCGCTCGTCGGGGACCCCGGACTTCCGCAGGAAGTAACTGTTCACCTGGTCGCGCCACTCCCGTGCGCAGCGCACCTGTTCCTCGTACCGCTCCGCCGCCCGCGCATGGCGCGCCGGTTCGACCAGGTCCGCGAGGCCCGCCCACACCCGGCGGGCCTCCTCGGCCTCCTCCACACCCTCGAAATGCGCGTCGTAGATGTGTTGCACAACCGTCTTCCCGCTCTTCAGCACATGCCCGTACGGCACATGGTGGAAGAACAGCAGCAACTCGTCCGGACAGGAGTCGGGCGACTCGTACAGCTCGGCCCACGGCTCGGCGTACTGCGCCGCGTACCCGGTGCCGGTGGAGGCGCTCCGGTCGACGCCGATCCCGTCCCGGTCCGCGAAGTGGTACGTCCCCCAGGGGCTGTACTCGTAGCCGTCGACGCCCGGCCCGTAGTGATGCCCGGGCTGCACCATGAAGCCCACACCCAGCGGCGCGGTGTACTTCTCGTACGTCCGCCACGAGCCGTGCAGCACCGTTCGCAGCCCGTCGACCAGGCGCTCGGCGGCGGACGGGAAGGTCAGCGCGATCCATTCGTCCAGGATCCGGCGCGGATCGGCGTCCGGTTGCCAGGCCAGCCGGCCGAAGGTGTAGAGGTTCGCCTGCGCCAGCGGATGCCCGGTCCAGAACGGATCGTCCCCCACGTTGGACACGGCGACCATGCCGCCCCGCGCCAACTCACCCACTGACGAACCGTGTTCGCCCTCGGGCCGGAACCGCAGCACCTCGCTCCACATCGGCCCGAGCCAGCACACGTGCCGCTGCTGTCCGGTGTACTCCTGCGTGGCCTGCACCTCGACGGCGACCTGTGTGCGGGGCAGCGCGCCGAGCACCGGAGAGACCGGCTCGCGTACCTGGAAGTCCATCGGCCCGTGCTTCACCTGGAGCACTGCGTTGTCCGCGAACTCCCCGTCCAGCGCGGCGAAGTGGTCGTACGCGGCACGCGCCCGGTCCGAGGAGCGGTCCCGCCAGTCCTGCCGGTGGTCGTACACGAACGCCCGCCAGTGCACGGTGCCGCCGTGCGGCGCGAGCGCCGCGGCCAGCATGTTCGCGCCGTCCGCGTGCGAGCGGCCGTAGGTGAACGGGCCCGGCTGCCCCTCGGAGTCGGCCTTCACCACGAACCCGCCGAAGTCCGGGACCGCCGCGTACACCCGGCGCGTCGCCTCCGCCCACCACTCGCGCACCGACTCGTCCAGCGGATCGGCGCAGGTCTGCCCCCCGAGCAGGACCGGCGAGGCGAAGTTCACCGACAGATGAGTCCGGATGCCGTAGGGGCGCAACGCGTCGGCGATGCGCGCGACTTCACCGACGCGGTCGGTGAGCAGGTGCGCCTCGGCCTCGTGCACGTTGACGTTGTTGACCGACAAGGCGTTGATCCCACAGGCGGCGAGCAGCCTGCCGTACCCCCGGACGCGCTCCAGGTCCGCAACGGCCAGCCCGTCCTCCCAGAACAGCGAACCGCCCGCGTACCCGCGCTCCACCTGGCCCATGACCGGGTGCACGGACACATTGTCCCAGTGGTCCAGCATGCGCAGTCGCGTCGCGGGGCGATGCGCCTCGGGCGTGCGCTCACCCCGGAAGGCGTCCTCACCGAGCCGTACGGCGTGGAACAGCCCGTACAGCAGGCCCCGTTGACCCGACGCCGTGACCGTGGTCGTACCGCCGGCCCGCTCGAGGACGAATCCCTCCTCGCCCAGGTCTTCGAGGAGGGCGGGGTCCGTGTGCCGGTCGGCGCCCCCGTCGCGGGCCACACGCAGCACGAGATCGTAGGCGCCGTCCGAGAGCCCCGTGACACCCCGCGCGCCCCCCGTGCCGCGTACGACCGCACCGCCGTGGAGGGCGCATCCCCGGGTCACCTCACCGTGCACCGTCTCCACCAGCGGCCCCGAGCCGTCCACCAGCGTTCGGCGGGTTCCCAAGGGACGCAGCGCCTCCCACGGCAGCCAGGCGGGGTCGACCCCGACCGGCAGAACAGGCACGGTGATCGTCATGGTTTCTCCGACCTGCGCAGGCACGCCCGGAATCTCCCCTGAAACGGTTCCGGACGCGTTTCCAGGGCCCCGAACGAGCTTTAGGCGATGGCTGCTCCGGAGCCACGGGCGGCGCCGATGAGGTCCGTGAGCCCGGCGTCGTCGTACACCGAAATGTCGACGTAAGCGCCTTCGGGCAGATCGAAGTCCTCCACCTCGTAGTCGAGCACCGCGGAGGTCCCGGGCGGGCTGAACGTGCCCAGAGCGTGCGTCGTTCCCCCGAAGGTGTAGCTGACGCGGACGTAGTACGTGTCACCGTCGTTGGCGGTGTCGTACACCCACAGCTTCTCGTCGTTCGGGTGGAACTCCACCTTGCCGACGAACGCTCCCGAGTCGGTCAGCTCCATCTTCACCGCGTAGCCGCCCGCGTCGTTCGCGAAGTACGTGTCGTCGAACGGGTCCGTGAGGTTGCCGCCGCTGCAGGGGCAGGCGTCGGTGTCGTAGTAGTACGCGCGGTACGTCGGATTCGGGCTGTACGCCTGAGCCGGGGCCGCTGTCGCGAACAGGGCCCCCGCTCCCAGCACCGCTCCCGCCAGCAGTCCCGTGCACCGCTTGACGAAGTCCATCGTCGCCTGCCCCTCCATGAAGGAACGCCCGCCGCCCGCGGGCGGCCCGTCCACCGCGGAACACGGATGAAGCCCGGCACGGTGGGCGATCGCTGTCGGTCACCACATCATGACAGCAACTCCACCTCGGACAGGTGCACTTGACTCACTGTGCCTCCCTTTCCCCCGGTGTCCGCCCCGTTCCCTGCGCCGTCGAGGACCAGCCGGTAGGACGTGTACGTCCCCGGCCGGGCGACGGTGAACGCGCGGGTCTGACGGTCCCAGCGGAAGGTCTCCCCGGACCGTCGGTCCAGATCGGTCCACGTCACCGCGTCGGTGGAGCCCTGGAGGGTCCAGCTCCCGGGGGCCTGGGCGTGGTCGGCGGACGTCAGGGTGTACTGCTCCGCCTCGGCGCCGGAGGCGACCGGCAGAGCGAGCGTGCCCGGCACGGTCGCCTGCGTCGCCGAGGTGTCGTCGAAGAGCGCGCCTTCGCCCTTCAGCACGTCCGTGCGAGGCGTCGGCGTGCTGTCGTCCCGGGTGATCGAGACGGGACCCGCGTTCTCACCGGATCCCCACGCCGAGGGCCGCGGCCCCATGGCGAACTCCAGAACCCCGCCCCTGGCGAGCAGCGCGTGGGGCAGCGAAGTCGACGACCACGGACGTCCGTCGACCTTCAGGCCCTGCACATAGACGTTCTTCGCGCTGTTCCCGGGCGCCCCGACCACCAGGTCCCGGCCGTTCTCCAGGTGCACGGTCGCCTTCGTGAACAGGGGCGAACCGACGGCGTACTCGCCGCTGCCCATCACCAGCGGGTAGAAACCGAGCGCGGAGAACAGGTACCAGGCCGACTGCTCGCCGTTGTCCTCGTCACCGAGGTAGCCCTGCCCGATCGAGCTGCCGGTGTAGAGCCGCGCGAGTACCTCGCGGGCCTTCGCCTGGGTCTTCCAGGGCTGCCCAGCCGCGTCGTACATGTAGATCGCGTGGTGCGCGACCTGGTTGGAGTGCCCGTACATGCCCATCCGCACGTCCCGCGCCTCCGTCATCTCGTGGATGACTCCGCCGTACGATCCCGAAAACTCGGGGGAAGCGGTTTCCGGTGTGGCGAAGTAGGAGTCGAGCTTCTTCGCCAGACCGTCGCGGCCGCCGTACAGGTTCGCCAGGCCCCGGCTGTCCTGAGGGGCGGTGAAGGCGTAGCCCCAGCCGTTGGTCTCGGTGTAGTCGTAGCCCCAGATCCGGGGGTCGTAGCTCCCCGACGCCACCCGCCAGGCGCCCTTGTCGTCCTTGCCCTGGAAGAAGCCGGCCTTCGGGTCGAAGAGGTGCGCGTAACCCTGCGCGCGGTTGAGGAAGTACGCGGACTCCTCCTGGTAGCGCCGTTCTCCGGTCCGCCGGTACAGGGCTTGCCCCATGCGGGCGATGCCGTAGTCGTTGAGGTAGCCCTCGAGCGACCAGGACAGGCCCTCGTGGGTGGCCGTGCTCGTGTACCCGAGGAAGGGGGAGGTCGCCATGCCCTTGCGGCCCACCCCGGAGGCGGGCGGCACGACCGTCGCGTTCTTGACGGCGGCCTCGTACGCGGCCTTCGCGTCGAATCCGACACCCTTGACATAGGCGTCCGCGAAGGCGACGTCCGACGAGGTGCCGGTCATCAGGTCGGCGTACCCGGGGGAGGACCAGCGAGAGGTCCAGCCGCCGTCCTTGTACTGCTGCACGAAGCCGTCGGTCAGCACGCCCGCCTGGGCGGGGGTGAGGAGCGCGTACGCGGGCCAGCTGGTCCGGTAGGTGTCCCAGAAACCGTTGTTGACGTACACCTTGCCGTCCACGATCTTCGCCCCGGTGTGGGTCGGGGTGTCCGGTCCCGGCATCGGAGAGAAGGGGGACGCGTACCGGTAGGCCGAGCCGACCCTCTCGAAACCGGAGTTGGGGTACAGGTACAGCCGGTAGAGGTTGGAGTAGAGCGTGGTCAGCTGGTCCTGACTCGCGCCCTCCACCTCGACCGTGCCGAGCAGCCTGTCCCACTGCTGCCGGGCCCGCGCCTTCACCGTGTCGAAAGCGGTGTCCTCCGGGATTTCCCGGCGGAGGTTGTCACGGGCCTGGTCGACGCTGATCAGGGAGGTCGCCAGCCGTAGGGTGACGGTGCGGTCGGCACCCGCGTCGAAGCGCAGGTAACCCTTTACCCCGCTGGACGAACCCTCGATCACGGGCGCGTCGAACGCGCCGTACACGAAGAGCCGGGTCGCGCCCGCCGACAGGCCCGACTTGACGTCCGAGTAACCGGTGACGACACCGGCTGCCGCGTCGAGGGTCAGGCCGGCCTGGTCGGTGACGTTGTCGAAGACGACGCTCGCGTCCGAGCCGGGGTAGGTGAACCGCAGCGCGGCTGCATGGTCGGTCGGGGCCATCTCGGCCGTGAGACCGTTCTGGAAACGCACTCCGTAGTAGTACGGGCGGGCCGTTTCGTCGGAGTGGCGGAACGCCAGGGCCCGAGCGGTGCGTCCGGTGTCCGGGACGCCGGCCGCGGCGGACGGCATCACCTGGAAGGTCTGACGGTCGCCCATCCACGGACTCGGCTCGTGGCTCGCGCTGAACGCCTGGATCGTCGGCAGGTTGTCCGCGTTGTTGGCCCGCGCGTAGTCGTACAGCCAGCCCAGTGAGGACGCGTTCGTCACCGGCGTCCAGAAGTTGAAGCCATGGGGTACGGCCGTCGCGGGAAACGTGTTTCCGCGGGAGAAGCCGCTGCTGGAGTTCGTGCCGCGCGTCGTCACCGCGTAGTCCGAGAGGTGCGCTTTCCTCGTTTCCGGCGCGGTCGTGCGCAGCGCGATGTCGTCCACCCAGCCCCGGAACCGCGCCGGCCCGCCGGGGGAGTCGTAGGCGACGAGGATCCGGTCGACCGTCCTGCCTGCCGCCACGGCCCCGATCCCGGACGTCACGTCGTTCCACTGGTTGACGTACAGCACCTTCGCCGCGCCCTGGCCGCGAGGCGACAGCGGGAATCCGTGCTGGTCGCTCGCCCCGAGCCCGCTCAGATACGTTCCGTCCGTGAAGACCAGGTCCACCGAGACGTTCGTGGCGGCGTAGTCGCGGTCGCCGTCCGCCATCGACGGGAAGATCCGGTACGAGAGCCGGGTACGCGTGCCGACCCGCACGTTGACGTCGAAGACCTTGTTGTAGGAGTAAGCCCGGCCCGAGGCGGTGTGCCGGCCCGCGTAGCGCAGCGCCCGCCGCCCGGTGAAACCGGCGCCGGCCTTCGCGGTCGGTGAGCCGCCGGGACCCCGGTCGACGACCGTGAGCATGTCCGGCGGAACGGGTCCGTCACCGCCCCCCGTGCCGAGTCGGACGTCTGCGAGCTGCAGGATCGCCGCGCCGTGGTTCCCGGTGACGTCCAGCCGGAAGTGGCGGTGAGCAGCCGGGGCGGTCAGAGCGAACGAGCGGGTCTGCAACCGCTGTGAGAACGCTTCCCCGGTGCGGGTGTCGAGGGGCGTCCACTCGGCGCCGTCCGCGGAGCCGGAGAGGGTCCAGTCGGCGGGGTCGCGTTCGGCTGCGTCGTTCGCCGAGGTGAGGGCGTAGGCGCTGACGGACGCGGGTTCGTCGAGGTCGAACTCGACCCATCCGGTGGCCGCGAAGGCCAGCCACTTGGTGCCGGCCTCGCCGTCGAGGAGGTTCTCCTTCACCTCGCCGCCGGCGGTGTTCTCGGCGCTCGCCCGGACGTCCGTGACCCGGTCGGTCACGTCGCCCGGGAGCCCGCCGCCGTATCCGCCGTCCACCCCCGAAGCGCGCCTGTCGCCGCCGGGCGTGGAATCGACGGCGCTTCGCCAGTCGGGGGCGGGTTCTCCCGTCTCGAAGGACGAGGCGAACTCCCGGCCGGGGAGCGGGGCGGGGGGCGGCAGCGCCGTCGCCGTCCCCGGTGCGCCGACCGCCACGACCACCGCGGCCGTGACCACTGCCGTCCGTAACCGCCTCAACCGCTGCATGCGTGAGCATCCTCCCGCCTGCGGACAACGCTCCGGACAACGTTGTCCTCCTGCCGCGCAGGAATCAGTAGGGGGTCAAGTGGACAGTGATGTCAAGGTTGTTGGTTGCGCCGAACGGGGTTCATATCGTGCAATTTTCCGGCAAGGCGTCCAGCAGCCGTTCATATTTCCGTGAGGTCTCAACTCGGAAAAGACCCAAGGCCGACCTTGCATTCGATCTTGCCCCGTCGGTAAGGAATGGACTATACCTGTCGGCACTCGTCGTCGAGTCCGTCGAGTCTGTCGAGTCCGCCGAATCCGTCGAGACCTTCGCGCCACGTTCCATCCGTACGATCCTGCTTGACCTGACCGCGGTGCCGGGAAGGATCCGGTTCACCGCCTGAGTCCTGGAGAAGGCGAGGACCTGAGCATGGGATCCCCCTCCGAGAGCAACGGTTCCATGAGCCACGGTTTTGAGACGCACGGTTTTGAGACGCACGGCTCCGAGATCACCGGCTTCGGTACAAGCGGTTACGCGAACGACGGCTCCACGGGTGTCGGCCGCAGGGAGCTGTTGAGGAGAGTGGCGGCGCTCGGTCTGGTCTCCGTTCCGTCGATGGGTTTCCTGTCCGCCTGTGCCAGCAGCGGCGGAGGCGACGAGGACAAGGCCAAGGCGGGAAAGAAGACCGGGAAGAACCCTCTCGCGGTCAACGAGACGGCTCAGATGGAATTCGTCGTTTTCGACGGTGGTTTCGGCAAGGAGTACGCCGAGGACGCCGTGAAGATCTACGAGAAGAACCTCCCGAAGGCGAAGGTGAAGTTCTCGGCCACTCAGAAGATCCAGTCGACGCTGCAGCCCCGGTTCAACCAGGGCACCCCGCCGGACCTGATCGACAACTCCGGCGCAGAGCAGATGGACATGGGCGTCCTGGTCGGCAAGAACCAGCTCGCCGATCTCACCCCGCTGCTGGACGCGCCGTCGTACGACGATCCGGGCAAGAAGGTGCGCGACACCCTGCGTCCCGGCATCGTCGAGATGGGCCAGTTCGACGGCGACCCGGTCTGGATCATGTACTACGCCTACACGGTCTACGGCGTGTGGTACTCGCAGAAGGCCCTGGACTCGCTCGACGCCACGTACCCGCAGACCTGGGACGAGATGCTCGCGGTCTGCGAGAAGGCGAAGAAGAAGGGCATCGCAGGCTGGACATACGCGGGCAAATACCCGTACTACCTTCCCTTCTCGCTGTACGCGATGATCGGCAAGGTGGGTGGTCGCGAGGTTCTCGACGCCATCGACAACCTGGAGCCGAACGCCTGGAAGCACCCGGCCGTGAAGGCGTGTTTCGACGCCTATCACGAGCTCTACCAGAAGGGTTACGTCCTCAACGGCACCCCGGGACTGGACCACATCCAGTCGCAGACCGCCTGGGCCAAGGGCAAGGCCCTGTTCCTCCCGAACGGCTCCTGGGTGGAGAACGAGTCGGCGAACGTCATCCCCGCCGACTTCGGCCTGGCGGTCTCCGCGCCCACCGGCATCGACTCCTCCGACAAGATGCCCTTCGGCACCATCTGGGCCTCCGGAGGCGAGCCGTTCGTCGTCCCGGCGAGGGCGAGGAACGCCCCCGGCGGCATGGAGCAGTTGCGCATCATGCTCAGCGAGGGGTCCTCGAAGAACTTCACCTCCAAGGTCAAGTCGCTGACCGCCTACAACGGCGGCACCGACGGCATCACCCTCACCCCCGGCCTCAAGTCCGGCGTGGCCGCGCTCGAGAAGTCGGGCGACAACGTGGTGAATCCACGGCTGCAGGACTGGTACGTCCAGTTGCAGAAGGAGAAGATCGGGGTGTCCGGACTCGGCGAGATGATGGCCGGCCGGCTGACCCCGGCCGAGGCGATCAAGAAAATCCAGGGATACGCCGACGAGGCTGCCAAGGACACGTCGATCAAGCATTACCGGCATCAGTGACGGCGAGCATCACGGCGAAGCATCCATAAAGCACCGGAGTGGCGATGCAGCACGGCAAGTACCGGTTCATCGTGGGGTTCCTGGCGGCGCCCCTGGGACTGTACGCGCTCTTCGTGGTGTGGCCGTTCGTCCAGTCGATCTACTACTCGTTCACGGACTGGACCGGCCTGAGCCCCGAATTCAAGACCGTCGGCCTGGACAATTACCGGAGGATGCTGGACGACGAGATCTTCTGGAAGTCCCTTCAGCACAGTCTGCTGTTCGCGCTCGTGCTGCCCCTGGTGACGATCGGTCTGGCGCTGTTCTTCGCCTTCATGATCAATATCGGTGGACGCAGAAGGAAGGGGGGTCCGGTGGTCTCGGGCGTCCGGGGCTCCTCCTTCTACAAGATCGTGTATTTCTTTCCGCAGGTGTTGTCGATCGCCATCGTCGCGCTGCTGTTCGCCTTCGCGTACAACCCGGACAGCGGCGCGATCAACTCGTTCTTCCGCGGCGTCGGGCTGGACGGCCTCCAGCCCCTCTGGCTCGGCGATCCGGACCTCGCCCTGTGGTGCGTCATGGCGGTGCTCGTCTGGTCCACGGTCGGCTTCTTCGTGGTGCTGTTCTCGGCGGGCATGGCGTCCATCCCGGCCGATCTGTACGAGGCCGCCCTGCTGGACGGCGCGAACCGGGCCACGACCTTCTTCCGCATCACCCTGCCGCTGCTGTGGGACACGGTGCAGTCGGGCTGGGTCTACATGGGCATCCTCGCGCTCGGCGCCGAGTCGTTCGCGGTCGTGCAGATCATGACGACCGGACCGGGCGGCCCCGACTACTCGACCACCGTGATGGTCCTGTACGTCTACCAGAAGGCGTTCCGGGACGGTCAGGCCGCCTACGCCACCACCATCGGGGTCGCCCTGCTCGTCGTGACGCTGGCCTTCGCCGCGGTCGTGATGCGGCTCGGACGACGCGAGCGGCTGGAGTACTGACGATGAAGACGACCGAAAGCCCCGCGCCCCTGCCGGCCGAGTCCGGCTCCGGCGTCGTCGTCACCATGGTCGACGTGCCGTCCGGGAGAGCGCCCGCCAAGGAGAAACCGGAAGGAAACGTCCTCAACGTCTTTTCTCATGGTGTTCTGGTCATCTGGGCGGTCATGGTCGTGCTGCCGCTGCTCTGGGCGGTGATGACCTCCTTCAAGGACGACAGCTCCATCTTCGGTTCGCCCTGGTCGCTGCCCGACCGGCTGCACTTCGACAACTGGTCGCGGGCCTGGACCGAGGCGAACATGGGCGACTACTTCCTCAATACCGTCCTGGTGGTGGGGGGTTCACTCGTCGGCACGCTGGCGCTCGGCTCCATGGCGGCCTACGTGCTGGCCCGTTTCGACTTTCCGGGCAACCGTTTCATCTACTTTCTGTTCGTCGGGGGCATGAGCTTCCCGATCATGCTGGCGCTGGTGCCGCTGTTCTACGTCGTCAACAACATGGGGCTGCTGAACACCATCCACGGCCTGATCCTCGTCTACATCGCGTACTCGCTGCCGTTCACGGTCTTCTTCCTGACGGCCTTCTTCCGCACGCTGCCCTCGTCGGTCGCGGAGGCGGCCTTCGTGGACGGGGCCTCGCACAGCCGTACGTTCTTCCAGATCATGCTGCCGATGGCCAAGCCCGGCCTGATCAGCGTCGGCATCTTCAATTTTCTGGGCCAGTGGAACCAGTACATGCTGCCGACGGTCCTCAATACGGACCCCGACAAGCGCGTCCTGACCCAGGGCCTGGTGCAACTCGCCGTCAGCCAGGGTTACAAGGGTGACTGGTCCGGCCTTTTCGCCGGCCTGGTGATGGCCATGCTGCCGGTGCTCGCCGCCTACATCGTCTTCCAGCGCCAGGTGGTACAGGGCTTGACGGCGGGCGCACTGAAGTAGGGCGCATCGAAGCAGGGCCTCACCCGGAGCGGGACGGCGCAGGACCGCGACCCGATCCCGGACGACGTCCTGCGCTGCGGTGGACGCGCACACCCACCCGCGCCCGAGGCCGGGGTCCCTCGCGGGCGGACGAGTCCCTGGTCCCCCTCCGTGTACCGATGACACCCGGGGTCCACCTCTCCCTCCCGCCGCGTTCCGGCGTGGCCTTGGCGCACACTTCCCTCGAACTGACGCGGTGCCGTTCCGCCGCACCGCAGCCCGACGGGGCGGGGCACTTCCCCGCCGTCTGCGGGGAAGTCCCCCCGGCAGCCTGCGCGAAGCACGCGTCGCGCCCGGGTCCGCCCACTCGGTTCGGCCGACCCGATCAGTCCCCACCCGTTTCTGCCGCGACGCGACCGTCCGACGGTCCCGCCCCAGGGCCCGCCCGCGCCCGGGATGTCACCGGCGCTCGCCCTGCGGCGGCCGTCCAGGCCCGCGTCCCGCACTTCCGCGCGCCTGCGCACAACCCGTTTGCGCAACCCCTCGCGCCCACCCTGACACTGTCCGTTACCGATCGTTTCGCCACGGTCCGTGTCTCTCTGCAACCGGGCGGATACTGTTCAACCTCTTGACGGGAGGCAACGCGAACGGCTCAGCTTAGAGTTCACTAGTTGGACATAGACGGGGTCTCATCGATGCGGCCCCGCGCGCAGGAGGTCGTCGTGGAGACTCCGGGGTCGCAGTCGTCGCTGCACCGAGCCAACCTGGAGCGGGTCGTACGCGCCGTGCGTCTGGCCGGATCCCTCACACAGGCGGAGATCGCCCGGGCGACCGGCCTCTCGGCCGCGACCGTCTCCAACATCGTGCGCGAGTTGAAGGACGGCGGCACGGTGGAGGTGACGCCCACCTCGGCCGGTGGGCGAAGGGCCCGCAGCGTCAGTCTGAGCGGCGATGCCGGCATCGTCATAGGGGTCGATTTCGGGCACACGCACCTGCGGGTGGCCGTGGGCAACCTGGCCCATCAGGTCCTCGCGGAGGAGTCCGAGCCGCTGGACGTCGACGCCTCGTCGACGCAGGGCTTCGACCGGGCGGAACAGCTGGTCAGCCGGTTGATCGAGGCCACCGGGGTGGACCGCGCGAAGATCGCGGGAGTCGGCCTGGGCGTGCCCGGGCCGATCGATCTCGAGTCCGGCACGCTCGGCTCGTCCGCCATCCTGCCCGGCTGGATCGGCACCAGGCCCGCGGAGGAGATGAGGGGCCGGCTCGGCGTGCCCGTGCACGTGGACAACGACGCCAACCTCGGGGCCCTCGGCGAGATGGTCTGGGGCAGCGGCCGGGGCGTGCGCGACCTCGCCTACATCAAGGTCGCGAGCGGTGTCGGAGCCGGCCTGGTGATCGAGGGGAAGATCTACCGCGGGCCCGGCGGAACCGCAGGAGAAATCGGGCATATTACACTTGACGAGTCCGGCCCGGTCTGCCGCTGCGGGAACCGGGGCTGCCTGGAGACCTTCGCGGCCGCGCGCTATGTGCTCCCGCTCCTCCAGTCCAGCCACGGCACCGATCTGACGATGGAAGGCGTGGTGCGGCTGGCCAGGGACGGTGATCCGGGCTGCCGTCGGGTGATCGCCGACGTCGGCCGACACGTCGGCAGTGGAGTGGCCAATCTCTGCAATCTGCTGAACCCGAGCCGGGTGGTCCTGGGCGGTGATCTCGCCGAGGCGGGAGAGCTGGTGCTCGGTCCGATAAGGGAGTCCGTCGGCCGCTATGCGATCCCGAGTGCGGCGCGTCAACTCTCCGTTCTCCCGGGGGCACTTGGGGGCCGTGCGGAGGTGCTCGGAGCGCTCGCTCTCGCACTGAGCGAGATGGGCGATTCGACCCTTTTGGACGGTACCCTGACCGCGGCGACACCTGCCTTCACTTAGAGAACGAATGACGCCGTTGCCATCTCGTTAAGTATTTACTTCTTGACGCCGAACTTGCGGCCGAGTTGACTTCGAGCCACCTCGGCCGCAGCGCTGCGGCCCTGTCAGGGAGGCACACCCCAATGAACGCAACGATGCGTAGAGTCGTGATCGGCGCCACCGCCGTGTCCATGGCGCTGTCGATTGCCGCGTGCGGCAAGGCGGGCGACGACAAGGCCAGCGACTCCGGCAGCAGCAGCTCGGGCGACAAGTCCATCGGCCTGCTGCTTCCCGACAGCGTCACCGCGCGGTACGAGAAGTTCGACAAGCCGTACTTCGACGCCAAGGTCAAGGCGCTCTGCTCCGACTGCAAGCTCGAGTACGCCAACGCCGCGGCCGACCCGGCCAAGCAGGCGCAGCAGGTCAGCAGCATGGTCACCAAGGGCGTGAAGGTCATCGTGATCTCCGCCCAGGACTCCGCCGCGATCAAGTCCTCGATCCAGTCCGCGGTCGACAAGGGCGTCAAGGTCGTGGCGTACGACCGTCTCGCCCAGGGCCCGGTCAGCGCGTACGTCTCCTTCGACAACGTCAAGGTCGGCGAGCTCCAGGGCCAGGCCCTGCTCGACGCCCTCGGCGCGAAGGCGACCCCCACCTCCAAGATCGTCATGATCAACGGTGACGACGCCGACCCGAACGCCGGCCAGTTCAAGCAGGGCGCGCACAAGGTCCTCGACGGCAAGGTCGACATCGCCTACGAGCAGTCCGGCCTGTGGAAGGACACCGTCGCCGCCCAGAAGATGTCCGCGGCCATCACCCAGCTGGGCGCCAAGAACATCGCGGGCGTCTACGCGGCCAACGACGGCATGGCCGGTGGCATCGCCAACACCCTCAAGGGCGCGAAGATCAGCGGCATCCCGCTGACCGGCCAGGACGCGGAGCTCGCGGGCATCCAGCGCATCGTCGCCGGCACCCAGTCCTCCACCGTCTACAAGGCCTTCAAGCCGGAGGCCGAGGCCGCCGCCCAGCTCGCGGTCGACCTGCTCAACGGCAAGGACATCAAGGGCGCCGCCTCCGAGACGCTCACCAGCGGCTCCGGCGACAAGGTTCCCTCGCAGCTGCTGACCCCGGTGTCGGTCACCAAGGCCAACATCAAGGACACGGTCGTCAAGGACGGTCTCTACACCGTCGCCGACATCTGCACCGCCGAGTACGCCGCCGCCTGCAAGGCCGCCGGCCTCCAGTAGCGGCTCCCGGTCCCGAGGGCCCCGCCCGGGCCGCGCCGCACACAAGCGCCGCTTCCCGGAACCGGCCCTCGGCGCCGACCGCCCCGCGGTCCCCGTGAGACCTGTCCGACGCCCGCCCCACCTTCACACCCCGCTGCCGGGGAGGGCGTCGGACGGAACCTTGCCCAGTGTGACAACCGTTGCCAAGCGCAGCGGATTCACGCATGTTCATCTTGTAAACCTCGTGCGTCGACGTCGCGCCCCGCGCCGTCGTCCACATCCCTCCGCGCCTGTCTTTGCGCGCGGCATCCCCGCCGGTCAGGCGGCGAAGGAGATGGTTCACGTGTCCGCTACGCCCGTGCTGGCGTTGCGCGGAGTCTCCAAGCGATTCGGTGCGGTGCAGGCACTCACCGACGTCGAGCTGGAGGTCCACGCCGGAGAAGTGGTCGCCCTGGTGGGCGACAACGGCGCAGGGAAGTCGACCCTGGTCAAGACGATCGCAGGTGTCCACCCCATCGATGAGGGCGTCATCGAGTGGGAGGGCCGGCCGGTCAGCATCGACAAGCCGCACGACGCCCAGGGACTCGGCGTCGCGACGGTCTACCAGGACCTCGCGCTGTGCGACAACCTCGACGTGGTCGGCAATCTGTACCTCGGACGGGAGCTGCTGCGCCGCGGCGTCATCGACGAGGTGTCGATGGAGAAGAACGCCCGCGAGCTGCTCTCCACGCTCTCCATCCGCATCCCGAGCGTCCGCATCCCGATCGCGAGCCTGTCGGGCGGTCAGCGCCAGGTCGTCGCGATCGCCCGTGCGCTGATCGGCGAGCCGAAGGTCGTCATCCTCGACGAGCCCACCGCGGCGCTCGGCGTCGAGCAGACGGCGCAGGTCCTCGACCTGGTCGAGCGGCTGCGCGAGCGCAACCTCGGCGTCATCCTCATCAGCCACAACATGGCCGACGTCAAGGCGGTCGCGGACACCGTCGCCGTCCTGCGTCTGGGCAAGAACAACGGCTCCTTCCCCGTGAAGGACACCAGCCACGAAGAGATCATCGCCGCGATCACCGGTGCCACGGACAACGCCGTGACCCGTCGTGCGGGGCGTCGCACCGCGGAGGCGGCCAAGTGAGCGACACGTCGAAGACCGTGAAGAGCGACTCCACAGAGCCCGGGAAGGCCGAGACGGGCACCAAGCTCGAGAAGACCCAGGGCGTCGTCGAGGACCAGACGACCGTCGCGCCCGCCGACGACCCGACGGCCGCGCCCGTCTCCGTCGTCGACCCGCGGCTGCTGGTCCGCGAGGAGGGCCTCAAGGGCTACGTCACCGAGTTCAAGCGCAAGGTCAAGAGCGGCGAGCTCGGCCAGCTCCCGGTCGTCCTCGGCCTCATCGTCATCTGGACGATCTTCCAGCTGAAGAACGACCGCTTCCTCAGCGCCGACAACCTCTCCAACATCAGTTACTTCCTGTCGGCCACCGGCATGCTCGCCATCGGCCTGGTGTTCGTGCTGCTGCTCGGCGAGATCGACCTGTCGGTCGGCTCCGTCAGCGGTCTGGCGTCCGCGGTCTTCGCCGTGTTCGTGGTGGACCACAGCATGAACCCATGGCTCGCGCTCGTGCTGACCGTCCTCACGGGCATCGCCATCGGCGCCCTGCACGGATGGTTCTTCGCGAAGATCGGCGTACCGGCCTTCGTGGTCACCCTGGCCGGTCTCCTCGCCTGGAACGGCCTGATGCTGTGGTTGCTCGGCTCCAACGGCACGATCAACCTGCCGTCGGACACCGGCCCGATCCACCTGCTCGGCCAGAACTCCTTCTTCATGGACCAGGCCATCATCGGGGCCTACCTGCTGGCCGGCCTGGCCGTCGTGCTGTCCCTGGTCGGCAACTTCGGTGAGCAGCGCCGGCGCCGGGCCGCGGGCGTCCCGCACCGCGCGACCGGTGAGATCCTGCTGCGCGTGGGCGCTCTCGCCGCCGCGGCGTTCGTCTCCGCCGCGGTGCTGAACAACGCCTCCGGCGTCTCCAACGCGCTGGTCATCTTCCTGGCCGCGCTGGTGATCGTGGACTTCGTGCTGCGTCGCACCACGTACGGCCGCAAGGTGTTCGCGGTCGGCGGCGGCATCGAGGCGGCCCGCCGGGCCGGCATCAACGTGCCGATGGTCCGGATCACCGTGTTCGCCATCTCCGGCGGTTTCGCAGCGGTCGGCGGCATGTTCTTCGCCGGTCAGACGGCGGGCGCGTCGCTGAGCGCCGGCGCCGGCGACACTCTGATGCTCGCCATCGCGGCGGCCGTCATCGGCGGCACCAGCCTCTTCGGCGGCCGCGGCACCGTCTGGTCCGCCCTGCTGGGCATGCTGGTCATCCAGTCCATCCGGACCGGTCTCGACCTGCTGAACATGAACACCTCGATCCAGTACATGATCACCGGTGGTGTTCTGCTCGGCGCGGTCGTCATCGACTCGGTGTCCCGCAAGAGCCAGAAGGCGGCCGGCCGAGGCTAGTCCCTCCGTACGACCGTACGACCCCCTGTGCCCGGCGTCCGTTCAGACGCCGGGCACAGTCGTGTCATGGGAACGGTGAATCGTGGGTACGGCCGTTCGGGTGACGTATGACGCACGGGCCGGAGTCCGGCCGCCCCGGCGGAACATTAGACTCGACAAGCCCGGCAACAGCTCGATCAGCTTTTACTGCAAGGAGGCACGGGTGCCGCTGCTGACCCGCATCAGGGGACCGCGCGATCTGGACCGGCTCAGCCTGGAAGAGCTGGACCAGCTGGCAGGGGAGATCCGCACCTTCCTCGTGGACGCCGTCTCCAAGACCGGCGGCCACCTCGGCCCCAACCTCGGCGTGGTCGAGCTCACCCTCGCCCTGCACAGGGTCTTCGAGTCGCCCAAGGACAAGGTCCTGTGGGACACCGGACACCAGTCCTACGTGCACAAACTGCTCACCGGCCGGCAGGACTTCTCCCGGCTGAAGATGAAGGGCGGCCTGTCCGGCTACCCCTCGCAGGCCGAGTCCGAGCACGACGTCATCGAGAACAGCCACGCCTCCACGGTGCTCGGCTGGGCCGACGGAATCGCCAAGGCCAACCAGATCCTCGACCGCGACAGCCATGTCGTGGCGGTCATCGGCGACGGCGCGCTCACCGGCGGCATGGCCTGGGAGGCCCTGAACAACATCGCCGACGGGGACCGCCCGCTGGTCATCGTCGTCAACGACAACGAGCGCTCGTACGCGCCGACCATCGGCGGCCTCGCCAACCACCTCGCCACCCTGCGCACGACGGACGGCTACGAGCGTTTCCTGGCCCGCGGGAAGGACCTCCTCGAGCGGACGCCCGTCGTCGGCAAGCCGCTCTACGAGACCCTGCACGGCGCCAAGAAGGGCCTGAAGGACTTCATCGCCCCCCAGGGCATGTTCGAGGACCTCGGCCTGAAGTACGTCGGACCGATCGACGGCCACGACATCGAGGCGCTGGAGTCCGCGCTGGCCCGCGCCAAGCGCTTCGGCGGCCCCGTGATCGTGCACTGCCTCACCGAGAAGGGCCGCGGCTACCAGCCCGCCCTCCAGGACGAGGCCGACCGCTTCCACGCCGTCGGCAAGATCCACCCCGACACCGGTCTGCCGATCGCCACCTCCGGCGCCGACTGGACGTCCGTCTTCGGCGACGAGATGGTCAGACTCGGCGAGGAGCGCACGGACATCGTCGCGATCACCGCCGCCATGCTCCAGCCGGTCGGCCTCGACAAGTTCGCCAAGGCCTTCCCGGACCGCGTCTACGACGTCGGCATCGCCGAGCAGCACGGCGCGGTCTCCGCCGCGGGCCTGGCCCACGGCGGGGTGCATCCGGTGTTCGCGGTGTACGCCACATTCCTCAACCGTGCCTTCGACCAGGTCCTCATGGATGTCGCCCTCCACAAGTGCGGTGTGACCTTCGTACTGGACCGGGCAGGCGTCACCGGCACCGACGGCGCCTCCCACAACGGCATGTGGGACATGTCGATCCTCCAGGTCGTCCCCGGCCTGCGGCTCGCCGCCCCGCGCGACGCCGACCAGGTCCGCGCCCAGCTGCGCGAGGCCGTCGCCGTAGACGACGCGCCGACCGTCGTCCGCTTCTCCAAGGGCGCCGTCGGCCCCGCGGTGCCCGCCGTGGGCCGCGTCGGCGGCATGGACGTGCTGCGCGAGAGCGGCACCGACACCCCCGACGTGCTGCTCGTCTCCGTGGGCGCGCTCGCCCCGATGTGCCTGGAGATCGCGACCCTCCTCGACCGGCAGGGCATCACCACCACGGTCGTCGACCCGCGCTGGGTCAAGCCCGTCGACGAGGCCATGGCCCCGCTCGCCGAGCGGCACCGCGTGGTCGTCACCGTCGAGGACAACTCCCGCGTCGGCGGCGTCGGATCGGCCGTCGCCCAGTCCCTGCGCGACGCCGGAGTCGACGTCCCGCTGCGCGACTTCGGCATCCCGCCCCGCTTCCTCGACCACGCCTCCCGCGCCGAGGTCATGGCCGAGATCGGCCTCACCGCGCCCGACATCGCGCGGCAGGTCACCGGCCTCGTCTCCAAGCTCGACGGACGGTACGGCAGCGCGGCGGCCGAGTCCGTGGAGCCCGCCCGCGACTGACGTAGGCGCAGGCGACCCGAGCCGCCCGGATGGACCGGTTCCACCACTGTGAAGAGTGGTGGAACCGGTCCATTCGCGTTAACCGGCCCGCGGCGGGGCATACGGTCTACGCCCCCTCTCGATCATGTCGAGGACGACACAGCGTGGGAGGTACCCCGTGAGCAGCACCCTCTTCCGGACGAAGAAGGTCGAGCAGTCCATCCTCGATACCGAGGAGCCAGAACACGCGCTCAAGAAATCCTTGTCCGCGCTCGACCTGACCGTCTTCGGCGTCGGCGTCATCATCGGCACCGGCATCTTCGTCCTCACCGGCACGGTCGCCAAGAACAACGCCGGCCCGGCCGTGGCCCTGGCCTTCGTGGTGGCCGGGGTCGTCTGCGCGCTCGCCGCGCTCTGCTACGCCGAGTTCGCCTCCACCGTCCCGGTGGCGGGCTCCGCCTACACCTTCTCGTACGCCTCCCTCGGCGAACTGCCCGCCTGGATCATCGGCTGGGACCTGGTCCTGGAGTTCGCGCTCGGCACCGCGGTGGTCGCCGTCGGCTGGTCCGGCTACATCGCCTCCCTGCTGGACAACGCCGGCTGGCACCTCCCGGCGGCACTCGGCAGCCGCGACGGAGCCGACGGCTTCGGCTTCGACATCCTCGCCGCCGCGCTCGTCCTGGTGCTCACCGCCATCCTCGTACTCGGCACCAAGCTCTCCGCGCGCGTGACCTCGATCGTGGTCGCCATCAAGGTGACGGTCGTGCTGACCGTGATCATCGCCGGCGCCTTCTTCATCAAGGGCGACAACTACGACCCGTTCATTCCCAAGGCGCAGGCCGTCGAGGCCGGCGGAGGGCTGAACTCCCCGCTCATCCAGCTGATGTTCGGCTGGGCCCCCTCCAACTTCGGCGTCATGGGCATCTTCACCGCCGCCTCGGTGGTGTTCTTCGCCTTCATCGGCTTCGACGTGGTCGCCACGGCCGCGGAGGAGACCAAGCACCCGCAGCGCGACATGCCCCGCGGCATCATCGGCTCCCTCATCATCTGCACCACGCTGTACGTGCTGGTGTCGGTCGTCGTCACGGGCATGGAGCACTACACCAAGCTGTCCGTCACCGCCCCGCTCGCCGACGCCTTCAAGGCCACCGGGCACCCCTGGTTCGCGGGCTTCATCAGCTTCGGCGCCGCCGTCGGCCTCACCACCGTCTGCATGATCCTGCTGCTGGGCCAGACCCGTGTCTTCTTCGCGATGAGCCGGGACGGACTGCTGCCCCGCTTCTTCTCCCACGTCCACCCGCGCTACAAGACCCCGCACCGGCCCACGATCCTGCTCGGCGGGATCATCGCGATCGTCGCCGGCTTCACCCCGCTGAGCGAACTCGCCGAGCTGGTCAACATCGGCACCCTGTTCGCCTTCGTGGTCGTCGCGATCGGCGTCGTCCTCCTGCGCAGGTCCCGCCCCGACCTGCCGCGGGCCTTCCGCACCCCGTGGGTGCCGTTCGTGCCGATCCTGTCGGTGCTCGCCTCGCTGTGGCTGATGCTCAACCTGCCCGCCGAGACCTGGCTGCGGTTCGGCATCTGGATGGTCATCGGATGCGTCGTCTACTTCCTCTACGGCCGCTCCCACAGCCGCCTCGGACGAGGTGAGGCGTCCACCGCCCCCACCCCGGGCCCCGGCGGCGCCGGCCCCGTGTGACGCACGCCCCCGAGCCCGGCCCCGACGGCGACCGCCCGGGACCGGGCTCGCGGCTGCCCCGCCCCCGCCGTCCGAGCCACCCCGCCCCCGCACGTCCGTGCCCCTACGCCCGGCGGCAGGCGACCATGGGCCGGCGGTCAGCCGCCGTCCTCCTGCGACCGGCCTCGTGCGACCGATGTCGTGCGACCGGCCTCCTGCGACTGGTGTTGTCGTGCGACCGATCTCGTGCGGTGTCCGACCTGCCGTCGGCTCAGCCGCGTACCGCCCGCGGGCCCGTGACGTCCGCGCCGAGGTCCGTCACCCGGCGGCGCAGCTCGCGGTCGGCGGTGACGACCAGACGGCGGCGCCCGGCGGCCTCGGCGACCAGTTCGACGATGCGGTCGTCCCCGCTGCCGGGGGCCGCTTCCACCCGTACGCCGGGGGCCGACTCCACTCCGCGGGCCGTTCCCTCGACGACGAGGACGATGTCCACGGGCCCGGAGTGACCCAAGAGGCCGTCCGCGGCCAGCCGGTCGCGCAACCGCTCCGCCGCGCCTCGCCGGTCCCGCCACCATCCGTCGGGGACCGACCCGACGACGTTCGCGGCGTCGACGATCACGAGCAGCGCGGGCGCGGAGTTGTCGTCGTCCATGCGGACCAGCGTCGCACGGACGGCCCCGCGGACGAGACCCGCTGACGAGACGTGCGAATGCGACCCGCGAACGCGACCCGCGAATGCGACCCGCGGACCAGATCGCCGGACGAGGTCGGCGGACGCGCCTGCTGGAAGCGACCATCGGACGAGATCGGCGGACAGGACCCCCGGCGGGCGACGTCGGGACCCCGGCCTAAAGTGATCGGGTGAACGGCGACTGGCTCATACGCGGCCGCGACGGACGGCTGGCTGTCTATCTGATGTCGGACGACGCCGTCTCGTGCCGTGCGGAACACGTCCCCGGCGGCCCCTGGGAGGCCCCGCGCGGAGTGGGCGGCGACCAGAGACTGCACCAGGTGCTCGCCGTCGGCCAGGGCGCGAACGGCTACGCCCACCTGGCCTCCTGGCGGCCCACCGCGCGGGAGGCGGCGGTGCTGGTGCACTCGACGCACTTCCGGCCCCTGCTCGCTCCGCTGGACTGGGCCCCCGTCGGCCATCCCGACAAGAAGGGCGACCGGACCGGAACGCCCGCCGTCGCCGTGGACGCCCAGGGACGTGCCCATGTCTTCGTCCGCAACACCGGCGCCGGACTGTCCATGGTCGCCCAGAAGGAGAAGGGCGGCTGGGACCCCTGGCGCGACCTGAAGGGGCAGGGCGTCGAGGGACCGCCCGTCGCGGCGGCGGGGACCTCGGGCCGCGTCGAGGCGTTCGCCGCCGGGTCCGACGGTCTCCTGCACTGGCGGCAGGAGGAACCGGGCGCCCAGCCGGTGCTGCAGGAGCCTCTCAAGACGCCCGTCCGGCCCGGCACGCTGCGGGCGCTGGCCACCTCGGCGGAGCACGTCACGCTCTACTACACAGACGACGCCGGCGACCTGTGCGCCTGGCGTTCCGGCTCTGAGCCCGTCGCCCTCCTCGCCGCCGCCGGACCCGGCCCGGTCGCCGCGATCCGCACCCGGCTCGACGGCCACGACTGCACACTGCTCGCCCAGCGCTCCGCGAGCGGCCGCGTCGCGTTCGCCGCCTATCCGACGGAACAGGAGTCGGCCGGCGCCTGGTGGACCGAGTCCGGCCCCCAGCTGCCCGCCGACGCCGGCGTGGCGCTCGCGAAGGACCACGAGGACCGGGTGGTCGCGGCCGCCCTGTCCCCGTCGACCGGCCTGCTGCACCTGACCCGCCGCAAGGACGAGCCGGGCCTGGCCCTCACGGCCTGGCAGACCGTCTGAAGCGCAAGCAACCGCCTCCGCTCCCAGCCTCGGCCCCCTGGCCCGCAGCCCTCGGCCCTCGGCCCCTAGCCTTTGGCCACCAGTCCCCAGTCCCCAGTCCCCGGCCCTGGGCCCCCAGCCCCTGCCGCCTGACCCTGCGTCCCGCCCCTCGGCTTCCTCCCCCCGGCGGCGCGGCGAGGCCGCCTGCGAGTGGCCGGGCAGGGCACAGGGGAGCCGCTTCCCGGTCCAAGGGCATTCCGCGGTGCCGTCGATCCGTTCCGGAGACGTCGACAACGCTGTGCCGCGCCTCGGCCCGCCGGCGTGAGCCGATCCGGCGACACTGCTCATCGGCGGTGGCCGGGCCGATGCGTACCTCCACGACGGCAGGCGGCTCCACCGCCCCAACTCCCGCAGGGACCGGGCCGATGCGTACCTCCACGACGGCAGGCGGCGCCACCGCCTCAACTCCCGCGGGGACCGGGCCGAGAGGCCACTTCGACAGGGAAAACGCAACTTCGACAGGGCACCGGCGGGGCAGCTACCTTCACCTGGCCTTCGGTGGTCGCCGTCGCTCACGGTTGCACAGGGGGTTCCTTCCGGCTGAGCCACCCGCGACGGGCTGAGCCGTCACGCCTGCGAATCCTCGCCCCATGCGTAAGCCACCGAACCGGATCCACACCAGGCCCCCGACCAGGGAGAGACGCATGCCCAGTCTTGCGCTGTACACATTCGGCGTCCTGAAGTCACCTCTCGCCGAACCCGCACCTCTCACCCGCGAGTTCTACGACATCGGTGAGGCCGTCTACCGGAAGATCGGCCGGCACCCCGGGTACCTCGGGCATGCCGAAGCGGCAGACGCTGACCGCGGCACACTCTTCGAGGCGGACTGGGGTGCATGGGGAGAGTTCGCCGTACCGAATTGGTACAGCAAAGGCCGGACGCGGGAGACCACCGCCCTGGCCGCGACCCTCTCACTCTGGACCGACCTGCGATCCGCCTTCGACGCCGTCTACACCGGTCAGCACCGTGACGCGCTGAACAGGCGTTACGACTGGTTCGAGAGGACAGAGCACCCGAATCACGTGTTCTGGTGGGTCCCCGACGGCGTGATGCCCATCTGGCGGGACGGGGTTTCCAGACTGGAGCACCTCCACGACCACGGCTCCGCACCGCACGCGTTCACCTTCCACCGCTCGTTCACCCCGGAAGGAACTCCGGCGAAAGACAGGGAGACCGGGCCGAAGAACGACGAGGTTCACTGACCCGGGGGCCTCGACGACCGGGTTCGCTGTCGAACGCCTCGACCGCATGACGGCGAACAGCCGGCTCGGACAAGCGACTGCCGGCCGGGGCCGGCATGGCGCTGACGCATGCCGATCAGTGGCGAAGCCCGCAGCCCGGTGGAGAACCAGCAGGCGGGCGAGACCCGCTCGCGGTGGGAGGGCGGAGCCGCGGACAGCTCGGTGAACCATGGCTCCGGGATCGAGCGCGGGATTCGCCGCGGCAGGCTCGGCCGGCAGCGACCCACCCGCTCGGGCCGCCGTTCGTCAGGGCGACGGCCCGACGGCAGAGGGCCTCCGCCGTGAGCGGAGGCCCTCTTCACTTCGCCCTGCCCCGGGAACCGGTGACAGGTCGTAAGCCGTTTCTACAATTACTGCCGTTACTGCCGTTACTGCCGTTGCAACCACGCCCTGCCCCCGGAGCCCGGAGCCCGGAGCCCGGAGCCCGGCCTCCGGAGCCCGGTGACGGGTCGTAAGCCGTTACGACGGTTACGCCGCAACAACTCTTACGGCACCTCTTTCGGTAACCGTTACGCCGGCACCGACGCGACACCCGGCGCCAGGAACTTCTTGCCGTTCACCCGCTCGGAGACGCCCGCGCGGTCCAGGTACGGCGTGATGCCGCCCAGGTGGAAGGGCCAGCCGGCGCCGGTGATGAGGCAGAGGTCGACGTCCTGGGCCTCGGCGACGACGCCCTCGTCGAGCATGAGCCCGATCTCCTGTGCCACCGCGTCCAGGACGCGGGCCAGCACCTGCTCCTCGGTCAGGACGCTGTCGCCCTGCTGCAGGAGCGCCGAGACCTCCGGGTCCAGCTCCGGCTTGCCGCTGTCGTAGACGTAGAAGCCGCGCTTGCCCGCCTTGACGACGGCCGCGAGGTTCGGGGACACCGTGAAACGGTCCGGGAACGCGCGGTTGAGCGTTTCCGAGACGTGCAGACCGATCGCGGGGCCGACCAGCTCGAGCAGCACCAGCGGGGACATCGGCAGGCCGAGCGGTTCCACCGCCTTCTCGGTGACCTCGACGGGGGTGCCCTCGTCGATGACGTTCTGCACCTCGCCCATGAAACGGGTGAGAATGCGGTTCACGACGAACGCCGGGGCGTCCTTCACCAGAACCGCCGTCTTCCGCAGCTTCTTGGCGACGGCGAAGGCCGTGGCCAGCGAGGCGTCGTCGGTCTGCTCACCGCGGACGATCTCCAGCAGCGGCAGGATCGCGACCGGGTTGAAGAAGTGGAAGCCCACGACCCGCTCGGGGTTCTTCAGCTTCGACGCCATCTCGGAGACCGACAGCGAGGAGGTGTTCGTCGCGAAGACGGCGTGCGCCGGGGCGACCGCCTCGACCTCCGCGAACACCTGCTGCTTGACACCGATCTCCTCGAACACGGCCTCGATGACGAAGTCCGCGTCGGAGAAGCCCTCGGCCTTGTCCAGCACACCGGACACCAGGGCCTTGAGGCGGTTGGCCTTGTCCTGGTTGACACGGCCCTTGGCGAGCAGCTTGTCGATCTCGGCGTGGACGTAGCCCACGCCCTTGTCGACGCGCTCCTGGTCGATGTCGGTCAGCACGACCGGCACCTCCAGGCGGCGCAGGAACAGCAGCGCGAGCTGCGAGGCCATCAGGCCCGCGCCCACCACGCCGACCTTGGTGACCGGACGGGCCAGGGACTTGTCCGGGGCGCCGGCCGGACGCTTGCCGCGCTTCTGCACCAGGTTGAACGCGTAGATGCCGGAGCGCAGTTCGCCGCCCATGATCAGGTCGGCGAGCGCGACGTCCTCGGCGTCGTAGCCCTGCTGGAGGTCGCCGTTCTTGGCGGCGGCGATGATGTCCAGCGCACGGTAGGCGGCCGGGGCGGCGCCGTGCACCTTGCTGTCCGCGACGAACCGGCCGCGCGCGACGGCCTGGTCCCAGGCCTCGCCGCGGTCGATCACCGGGCGGTCGACGACGATCTCGCCCTTGAGGACGGACGCCGTCCAGATCAGCGACTGCTCCAGGAAGTCGGCGCCCTCGAACAGGGCGTCGGCGATGCCCAGTTCGTAGACCTGCACGCCCTTGAGCTGCTTGTTCTGGTTGAGCGAGTTCTCGATGATCACCGAGACGGCCTTGTCCGCGCCGATCAGGTTCGGCAGCAGGGTGCAGCCGCCCCAGCCGGGGACCAGACCGAGGAAGACCTCGGGCAGCGAGAACGCGGGCAGCGCCGCCGACACGGTGCGGTACCGGCAGTGCAGACCGACCTCGACGCCGCCGCCCATCGCCGCACCGTTGTAGTAGGCGAAGGTCGGGACCGCGAGACCCGCGAAGCGCTTGAAGACCTCGTGGCCCCCCTTGCCGATGGCGAGCGCGTCCTTGTGCTCCTTGAGGAGCTCGACGCCCTTGAGGTCCGCGCCGACGGCGAAGATGAACGGCTTGCCGGTGACGCCGACGCCGACGATCTCACCCGCGGCGGCCTCTTTCTCGACCTGGTCGATCGCGAGGTCGAGGTTGGCGAGGGACTGCGGGCCGAAGGTGGTCGGCTTGGTGTGGTCGAAACCGTTGTCCAGCGTGATCAGGGCGAAGCGCCCCGCGCCGAACGGCAGGTCCAAGTGGCGTACGTGCGCCTGCGTGACGACCTCGTCCGGGAACAGCTCGGCCGCGCCCTTCAGAAGCTCAGCGGTGGTGGTGCTCACTTGTCGCCTCCGTCGAAGTGCGGGTTCTCCCAGATGACCGTCGCGCCCATGCCGAAGCCGACGCACATCGTGGTCAGGCCGTAGCGGACGCCGGGCTGCTCCTCGAACTGGCGGGCCAGCTGCGTCATCAGACGGACGCCGGAGGAGGCGAGCGGGTGGCCGAAGGCGATCGCGCCGCCGTACTGGTTGACGCGCTCGTCGTCGTCGGCGATGCCGTAGTGGTCGAGGAAGGCCAGCACCTGGACGGCGAAGGCCTCGTTGATCTCGAACAGACCGATGTCGGAGATGGACAGACCCGCCTGTGCGAGCGCCTTCTCCGTGGCCGGGATCGGGCCGTAACCCATGACCTCCGGCTCGACGCCCGCGAAGGAGTACGCCACGAGACGCATCTTGACCGGCAGGCCGTTCTCGCGCGCGAAGTCCTCGGAAGCGATCAGGGAAGCGGTTGCGCCGTCGTTCAGACCGGCCGCGTTTCCGGCGGTGACCCGGCCGTGCACACGGAAGGGGGTCTTGAGGCCGGAGAGGTTCTCCAGCGTGGTCCCCGGGCGCATCGGCTCGTCGGCGGTGACCAGGCCCCAGCCCGTCTCACCGGCCTCCGGGTTGGTGCGGCGCACCGAGACCGGCACCAGGTCGGCCTGGATCTTGCCGTTGGCGTACGCCTTGGCGGCCTTCTCCTGCGAGCGCACCGCGTACTCGTCGGCGCGCTGCTTGGTGATCTGGGGGTAGCGGTCGTGCAGGTTCTCCGCGGTCATGCCCATGAACAGGGCGGACTCGTCGACCAGCTTCTCGCTGACGAACCGCGGGTTCGGGTCCACGCCCTCGCCCATCGGGTGGCGGCCCATGTGCTCGACACCGCCCGCGACGGCGACGTCGTACGCGCCGAAGGCCACCGAGCCGGCGACCGAGGTGACGGCCGTCAGGGCGCCCGCGCACATGCGGTCGATGGAGTAGCCGGGGACCGAGGTCGGCAGACCGGCCAGGATGCCGGCGGTGCGGCCGAGGGTCAGGCCCTGGTCGCCGATCTGCGTGGTCGCGGCGATGGCGACCTCGTCGATCTTCGCGGGGTCCAGGCCGGGGTTGCGGCGCAGCAGCTCCCGGATCGCCTTGACGACGAGGTCGTCGGCGCGGGTCTCGTGGTAGATGCCCTTCGGGCCCGCCTTGCCGAACGGGGTACGGACGCCGTCTACGAAGACGACGTCCCTGACGGTACGAGGCACGATGGCTCTCCTCCAGGGTGCGGGGTGGCACTGCTGCGACACGCAAGCGCTGAGCACGCGCTCAGGGCCCATGCTACTTGTGGGTAACGTAGCTGCACACCCCTGCCGGGAGGAGCGGCGAACGTCACACCCGACGAGTCTGCGCGATCACGCCGGTTCAGGCCCGCGGCGGGGCCGTCGACCCCCTCGGCGTGAGCACCGGCGTCGGCACCGGATGCGACCCCGGATCCGACCCCGTGAGCACCCCGAACAGCGTCCGCGCGGCCTCCGCGCCGAATCCGTGCACGTCGTGGCTCATCGCGGAGAGCGTCGGATGGGTGAGCCGGCACAACTGCGAGTCGTCCCAGGCGAGCAGGGAGACGTCACCCGGCACGGCGAGCCCCATCTCGGCCGCCACCGCCAGCCCCGCCACCGCCATGATGTCGTTGTCGTAAACGATTGCGGTGGGGCGGTCCGACGCGGCGGCGGTCAGCATCGACCGGGTGGCCCGCGCCCCCGCCTCCCCGGAGTAGTCCGTCGCGACCTGCCAGGCTCCGGCCAGCCCGAGACGGCGCGCCGCCGCGTCGAACGCGGCCGTCCGCATCACCGTGTGCCCGAGCGAGGCCGCACCCCCGACCCGGGCGATCCGCCGGTGCCCGAGCGCCGCGAGATAGCGCACCGCCTCCGTCACGGCCGTCGCGTCGTCGGTCCACACCGAGGTCAGACCCCCGGTCAGCGACGGATGCCCGACGGCGACCACCGGCATCCCGAGCCGCCCGACCGCCGCCACCCGCGGATCGTCCGCCCCGAAGTCCACCAGGATCGACCCGCCGACCTGACGGCCCCGCCACCACGACTCCTGGAGCACCGCCTCCTCCTCGACGCTGCGCACCAGCCGCAGCAGCAGCGAGCAGGAGTGCTCGCTCAGCACGCTCTCCACCCCGGAGACGAAGTCCATGTAGAACGGCTCGAGGCCCAGCATCCGGGCCGGCCGGCAGATCGCGAGTCCCACCACGTCAACCCGCGAACTCGACAGCGAGCGGGCCGTCAGGTTCGGCTCCCAGCCCAGCTCCCGCGCCGCGGTGAAGATCCGGTCCCGGGTCGCCTCCGACAGCCCCGGCTTGCGGTTGAAGGCGAGCGACACCGCCCCCTTGGACACGCCCGCGCGCGCGGCGACGTCCTTGATGGTGACGCGGGGGGCGGGGGACGCCGTCATGGAGCGGGCTCCTGGCAGTACAGCGCGGCCCGGGCGGCGGCGGCGTCCGGAGTCTCCCAGCCCGTGACCCCGATCGTCACCTGCTCCCCGGGCAGCAGCGTCACGAGCCCCCGGTCGGCCCGCGCCCCCGGGTCCAGCCGGTCGGCCTGGAGCAGCAGGTCCCGCACGAGGGTGCGCGCCGTGACGGTGACGGCTCCCGCGGTCACCTCCACCGCGAACTCGGGCCGCACAAGGGCGATGTCACGGTCGGCGACCGGGAAGTGCACGGCCCGCAGCCGGCCCCCGCCCGCGACCTCTCCCGCGCCCCCGGACGCGTCCGGGGCGGGGAGTCCCCCCGCGTCGGCCACCAGGAACTCCTTCGCCCCGGCCGGCACCAGCTCCACCGGCACCGGCGCCACCCCCACCGACCGCGCGCCGACGGCCAGTTCCAGCGTCGCGGTACCGACGACGTCCCCCTCCACGGTCAGCTTCCGCAGCGACAGCGGGCCCGTCCACGGGTCGGCCGACTGGTTGACGGCGGCCGACACGAGCCGCCCGTCCCGCACCTGCAACGTGAGCAACCGGTCCGCGTACAGCCGCCGCAGCTCGTGGTAGAGCGGCTTCTCCCGCCCGTCCCCGTCGATCGCCGCCCAGGACGTCACCGGCCAGCAGTCGTTGAGCTGCCAGACGATCGTGCCCGCGCACACCGGCCAGTGCGACCGCCAGTGCTCGATCCCGGTCGCCACCGCCCTCGCCTGGTTGACCTGCGTGAGGTAGTGCCACCGGTCGAAGTCGCCCTGCGGAGAAGGGAAATGGCGGGCGAGCCCGCGCTCCAGCTTGCCGTTGCCGTCCTCCGCCTTCTGGTGGTGCAGCATGCCGGGGGAGTCCGCCGCCAGCTCCTCGTCCGGCAGCGCCCGCCGCAGCGTGGCGTGGGCCGGCGGGGCCTGCCAGCCGAACTCGGCCACGAAACGCGGCACTTCACTGCGGTACTCGGCGTAGTCCTGCCGGTTCCACACCTCCCACGAGTGGTGCGTGCCGTGCGCCGGATCGTTCGGATGGCGCTCCCACGACCCCGACCACGGGCTCCCCGCCGTGTACGGCCGCGTCGGATCCAGCTCGCCGACGACTCTGGGGAGCATCCCCAGGTAGTAGCCCTCACCCCAGGAGTCCCCGCCGAGGCGCTCCTCCCAGCCCCAGTCCCGGAAACCCCACAGGTTCTCATTGTTGCCGTTCCACAGCACGAGCGAGGGATGCGGCATCAGCCGTACGACGTTCTCGCGTGCCTCCGCCTCCACCTCCCCCCGCAACGGCTGCTCCTCGGGGTAGGCGGCGCACGCGAACGGGAAGTCCTGCCAGACCAGCAGCCCCAGCTCGTCGCAGGCGTCGTAGAAGTCCTCGCTCTCGTAGATGCCGCCGCCCCACACCCGGACCAGGTCGACCCCCGCGTCGGCAGCCTGTCGCAACCGCTTCCGGTAACGCTTCCGGGTCACCCGGGAGACAAACACGTCGTCCGGGATCCAGTTCACACCCCGCGCGAAGAGCCGCTCCCCGTTGACCACGAGGGTGAACCCGCTGCCGTGCGCATCGGCGGAGGTGTCCAGCCCGACGCTGCGAAAGCCGATCCGCCGCCGCCAGACGTCGAGCGGCGCACTGCCGTGATGCAGCGTCAGTTCGAGGTCGTGCAAGACCTGTTCGCCGTACCCGCGGGGCCACCACAGCTCCGGGTCCGGAACCTCCAGCCGCACGACGCCGTGCGTGCCCATCACCTCGGCACGCGCCCGCCGTCCCCCCACCCGGGCTTCCAGCACCAGCCCCGCCTCCACCCGAGTCCGCTCCACGTCCACCCGCAACTCGACGACGCCGACCCCCCCTTCGACCGTCACCAGCGGGCGCACCCGGGCGAGCCGCGCCGTCGACCAGCGTTCCAGCCGCACCGGCCGCCAGATCCCGGCGGTCACCAACGTGGGCCCCCAGTCCCAGCCGAACGAGCAGGCCATCTTGCGCAGGTACTGGTACGGCTCCGGGTAGGCGCCGGGCCGGTCGCCCACCTTCCCGCGCACGGCCTCCGCCTCGGCGTAGGCGGAGACGAACCGGACGGTCAGCGGACCGCCGAGCCCCGTCACGTCGAAGCGGTACGCGCGGTGCATGTTCCGCACGCGGCCGAGGAGACGACCGTCCACGGTGATCTCGGCGACCGTGTCGAGCCCGTCGAAGACCAGGTCGGTCTGCTCGTGCCCGGACCGCACCGCCGGCAACTGCGTCTCGTACGTCCACTCCCGCCGGCCCACCCACGCGACCTCGGTCTCGGCCCGCCCGAGGAACGGGTCCGGGATCACCCCGGCGGCGAGCAGATCGGTGTGCACACAGCCCGGCACCACGGCCGGCAATGTCCTGCCCTCGTGCCGCAACTGCCATCCGTCGTCGAGTGGTGATGCCTCCAGCATGCGCACTCCCTAAACCGGTCAAGCCCACAATTGAACGCGGTTTCTTCCTCGTTGGCGGGAATCTGACTTTACCGGTTGAGAAAGCGCTGTCAGAGTGCCGAATCAGCCAACCCACTCTGCTCGCCCCACCCCGCACGTGCTCATCCGTCCCCACGAACGGAAGTGATGCACATGAACCGCCGTACCATCCACGTCCTCGCCACGACCGCCGCGGCCGCCCTGCTGCTCCCCGGGTGCACCGGCACCGGAGCCAGCACGAAAGGCGCGGACGCCAACGCGCCCGACGACCCGGCCAAGGTCAGCGGATCCATCACGGTCCTCACCGTGCGGACCGACCTCGTGCAGGACGGCACGATGAAGAAGTACGCCGCCGAGTTCAACAAGACCTATCCCAAGGTCAAGGTGGAGTTCCAGGCCCTCACCAACTACGAGGCCGAGATCAAGATCCGCATGAACACGGACGACTACGGAGACGTCCTGCTGATCCCCGCCGTCATCAAGAAGAACGACTACCCGAAGTTCTTCGCCTCGCTCGGCACCGCCGCCGAGCGCAGCAAGAAATACCGGTTCACCGACTTCACCACCGTCGGCGGCAAGGTCTACGGCCAGAGCCCGGTGGGCGTGATGCCCGGCTTCGTCTACAACAAGCGGATCTGGAAGGAGGCCGGGGTCACCGCATGGCCCACCACGCCGGCCGAGTTCCTCGCCGGCCTCAAGGCGATCAAGGCGAAGACCGACGCGGTGCCGTACTACACCAACTTCGCCGCGCAGTGGCCGCTTACCTCGTGGACCTACGTCGACGGCGCGGTGCACTGCGACCCGCAGGCGACCTCGAAGCTGGCCGAGGGCGACCCGTGGGCGCAGGGCTCCGACCTGCGCATCGGCGACACGCTCCTGTACGACATCGTGAAGCAGGGCCTCGCCGAGAAGGACCCGACCACCAGCAACTGGGAGGAGTCCAAGCCCCGCACGGCCAAGGGCGAGATCGCCACGCAGTGGCTCGGCACCTGGGCGATCATCCAGTTCCAGGACGCCGCGAAGAAGGCCGGCGTGAACCCGGACGACATCGGTTTCATGCCGTTCCCCGCGCAGACGGACGGGGCGTACTGCGCGACCGTCGGGCCCGACTACAACCAGGCCGTCAACGTGCACTCGAAGCACAAGGAGGCGGCCCGCGCCTGGATCGACTGGTTCACCGACAAGTCCGGCTACGACAAGGACAACCTCGCCATCTCCCCGCTCAAGGACGCGGCCATGCCCACGGTGCTGAAGCCCTACGAGGAGGCGGGCGTCAAGCTCATCGAGCTGGACGACTCCGCGGGCGCGAAGGTCAAGCTGATCGACGACCAGTCCGAGGTCGGCATCTTCAAGCCCGAGTACCGCCAGGATCTGGTGGACCTCGCGCGCGGCGCGAAGAAGGGCAGTCTGGACGATTTCCTCTCCGGGCTCGGCAGGAAGTGGACCGAGACTCAGGCGAACGTGGGCGACCGATGACGCACATGGGCACCCACGCCCCGGCGCGGGGCGCCGGGAAGGTCCCCGCCGCGGCTGTGGCGCCGGCCTCGGGGAGCGCCGCTCCGCCGCCGGCGCCGCGCCGGACGCGCACCTGGCGGCTGCTGACCCCCTGGCTGTTCCTGCTCGCTCCGCTCGCCCTGCTGATCACGTTCACGTACGCGCCGATCGCCAACATGGTCGCCTACAGCTTCACCGACTGGGACGGCGTCAGTCCCGAGCTGCACTACACCGGCGCGGAGAACTACGCGGAGATCTTCACCCGTGAGGACCTCTTCCAGGTGTTCTGGGTGAGCGGTTACTACCTGGCCGCCTCGGTGCTCCAGATCGTGGCCGCGCTGTACTTCGCGACCGTGCTGAGTTTCAGCATCCGTTTCCGGAACTTCTTCAAGGGCGTGCTCTTCTTCCCGTCCCTGGTGAACGGCGTGGCGATCGGTTTCGTCTTCCTCTACTTCTTCCAGGACGGCGGGACCCTCGACACGGTGCTGGGCCTCTTCGGCCACCACACCGACCGCGCCTGGCTGGGCACGCCCGAGTCGGCGAACGTCTCGCTCGCCGGCGTCTCGATCTGGCGCTACCTCGGCATGAACTTCGTGCTGTTCCTCGGCGCGATCCAGTCCATCCCGGGGGAGCTGTACGAGGCGGCCGAACTGGACGGCGCGAGCCGGTGGCACCAGTTCCGCTATGTCATCCTCCCCGGCATCAAGCCGGTGCTGACCCTGACGGTGATCCTCTCCGTCTCCGGCTCCCTGTCGGCATTCGAGATCCCGTACATCATGACCGGCGGGGCGACCGGCACCGAGACCTTCGTGATCCAGACCGTGAAGCTGGCCTTCCAGTTCAACAAGACGGGGCTCGCCTCGGCGGCGGCCGTGGTGCTGTTGCTGATCATCCTGCTGGTCACCTGGGTGCAGCGACGCCTCGTCCCCGACGACAGGGTGGACCTCGTATGACGCGCCGAGCCGTAGCCCGCACCCTCGTGTACCTGTCGCTGATCGGCGCGACGCTGGTGGTGCTGCTCCCGTTGGGCGTCGTCGTCCTGACGTCCCTGAAGACCGAGAACGAGACGGCGGCCGGCAGCGGAGCGCTCACGCTCCCGGACGACCCGCTCAACTTCGACAACTACGTGACGGCGTTCCGGGACGGCGGGATGCTCACGGCGTTCGGCAACACCGCTTTCATTCTGCTGGTCTCCGTCGGCGGAACCGTTCTCATCGGTTCGATGACGGCGTATGCGATCGACCGTTTCACCTTCCGTTTCCGGAAACTGGTGGTCGCCCTGTTCCTGGTCGCCGCCCTGGTCCCCGGGGTGACCACCCAGGTCGCCACGTTCCAGATCGTCCACAGCCTCGGCATGTTCGACACCCGCTGGGCGCCGATCGCGCTCTACATGGGCACGGACATCGTTTCGATCTACATTTTCCTGCAGTTCGTGCGATCGATCCCGATCTCCCTGGACGAGGCGGCCCGTCTCGACGGCGCCAACGCGTTCACGATCTACCGCAAGATCATCTTTCCGTTGCTGAAACCGGCGATCGCGACGGTCGTGATCGTGAAGGGAATCGCCGTCTACAACGACTTCTACATCCCTTTCCTCTATATGCCGTCACAAGATCTTGGCGTGATCTCGACGTCGTTGTTCCGCTTCAAGGGCCCCTATGCCGCGCACTGGGAAACGATCTCGGCAGGAGCGGTGCTCGTCATCCTGCCGACCCTGATCGTCTTCCTCGCCCTCCAGAAATACATCTACAACGGTTTCATGAGAGGAGCGACGAGGTGACCCGGCCGCGGGACGGGCGGCCGTGCCGGCCGCCGTGCGACCGCCGTGGCGCGCAGGGCGCCGTCGCGGTCACTCGCCCTTGTCCGACAGCGCCGCGGCCAGCACCGGCGCGACCTGCTCCACCTGCCAGGGACGCGCTCCGTACCCGGTGAGCGCCGTCGTCACCGCTTCCGGGTCCGCCGCCGGGGGCTCCCAGCACACCCGCCGCACCGCGTCCGGCGCGATGAGGTTCTCCTGCGGCATGTTCAGCTCCTCGGCGAGCGCCGAGACCGCCGACCTGGCCGCGCTGAGCCGCGCTGCGGCCGCGGGGTCCTTGTCGGCCCAGGCACGCGGCGGCGGCGGCCCCGTCACCGGCTGCCCCGGCTGGGGGAGCTGCGCCTCGCTCAGCGCCTTCGCCCGGTCGACCGCCGCCTGCCACTGCTCCAGCTGCCGCCGCCCCATCCGGTGCCCGAATCCGGCCAGCGCGGCCAGCGCGTGCGCGTTCGCGGGAAGGGAGAGCGCGGCCTCCACGATGGCCGCGTCCGACAGCACCTTGCCCGGGGACACGTCGCGCCGCCGTGCGATCCGGTCCCGGGTCTCCCACAGCTCCCGTACGACGCCCAGCTGCCGGCGGCGGCGCACCTTGTGCATGCCGGACGTGCGGCGCCAGGGGTCCTTGCGGGGCTCGGGCGGCGGGGCGGAGGCGATCGCGTGGAACTCCTGGTGGGCCCAGTCGAGCTTGCCCTGCCGGTCCAGCTCCTTCTCCAGCGCGTCGCGCAGGTCGACCAGGAGCTCCACGTCGAGGGCCGCGTAGCGCAGCCAGGGCTCGGGCAGCGGCCGGGTCGACCAGTCGACCGCGGAGTGACCCTTCTCGAGGACGTAGCCCAGTACGCCCTCCACCATCGCGCCGAGGCCGACCCGCGGGAACCCGGCGAGCCGTCCGGCCAGCTCGGTGTCGAACAGCCGCGTCGGCACCATGCCTATCTCCCGCAGGCACGGCAGGTCCTGGGTTGCCGCGTGCAGCACCCACTCGGCGTCGGACAGCGCCGCGCCGAGCGCGGAGAGGTCGGGGCAGGCCACCGGGTCGATCAGCGCGCTGCCGGCACCCTCGCGGCGCAGCTGCACCAGATAGGCGCGCTGTCCGTAGCGGTAGCCGGAAGCGCGTTCGGCGTCGACGGCGACCGGGCCGGAGCCCGCGGCGAAGGCGGCGACGGCCGCGGCGAGGGAGGCCTCGTCGGCGATCACGGGAGGGATGCCCTCGCGTGGCTCGAGCAGAGGTGTCGGCGCCCCGGAAGCAGTGGATCCGCCTTCGTCCGGAGGGGCGCCTCCGGTGGTTCGCAGTGAACTGGCTGCTGCGGTTTCTTGGGCGTCGGTCACCTGTCAAGGGTATCTGTGTATCGACGCAGCCCGCCGACGGAACGTTCCGTCGGCGGGCTGCGCAGGGTCGTAATCCGGTCAGGCCGGGGAACGGCGGGGAGATGCGAGGGGCCGGTGGGGACGGAGTGGCGCTTCTGGGGGGCGCGGGGTCCGCGGGGACCGCGGGGGCAGTGGGGGAGTCCGGGGCGCCTGGGCCGGGTGGGCTCTCAGTGGATGATGCCGGTCCGCAGGGCCACCGCGACCATGCCGGCGCGGTCGCCCGTGCCGAGCTTGCGGGCGATGCGGGCGAGGTGGCTCTTGACGGTCAGCGCGGACAGGCCCATCGAGACGCCGATGGCCTTGTTCGACTGACCCTCGGCGACCAGGCGCAGCACCTCGACCTCACGGCCGGAGAGCTCGCGGTAGCCGCCCGGGTGGCTCGGGGCACCCGGGGGGCGGCGGTGCATACGGGCGGCGGAGCCCATGGGGGCGGCGCCGGGACGGCCGGGCAGGCCGAGGTTGGTGCGGGTGCCGGTGACCACGTAGCCCTTGACGCCGCCGGCGAGCGCGTTGCGCACCGCGCCGATGTCGTCGGCGGCGGAGAGGGCGAGCCCGTTGGGCCAGCCCGCGGCGCGGGTCTCCGACAGCAGGGTGAGGCCGGAGCCGTCGGGCAGGTGGACGTCGGCGACGCAGATGTCGCGGGGGTTGCCGATGCGGGGACGAGCCTCCGCGACGGACGAGGCCTCGATGACGTCGCGCACACCGAGCGCCCACAGGTGACGGGTGACGGTGGAGCGGACGCGCGGGTCGGCCACGACCACCATGGCGGTGGGCTTGTTCGGGCGGTAGGCGACCAGGCTTGCGGGCTGCTCGAGGAGAACGGACACCAGGCCTCCTGGGTGGGGGACGGGAGCCGGTTCGTGGGGGCTCGTGGGGAGGAAGCCGGGACGAACCGTGCTTTCAAGGTCACAGTCGTCTTCGGCAGCGAACCCGGGGTCCTTTAGAGAATGATCACGATCTAGTGAGTAACAATCTGTGCAATTCGGACACGCGATCGATCATCCGAAGATCGAGTCGGTTTAAGTGGGTGTCAGACGGGATCGAAAATGGCCGTATCGACAAAGAGATGGTCAACGTGAGTGTGGCCCCCTGCGCTGCGGGAGGGTCACCACGGACGCGTCGCCGGGTCCGGCCGGCGGCAGCCCGGCCACCTGCGCCAGCAGGTCGCACCAGGACGACAGATGCGCCCCGGTGTCCGGGACTCCGCCGAGGCCCTCCCGAGGCGTCCAGGACGCCCGGATCTCGATCTGCGAGGCCGCCGGACGCTCCGCCAGCCCTCCGAAATAGTGCGAACTCGCGCGCGTGACGGTCCCGCTCGGCTCCCCGTACGTCAGCCCGCGCGCCTGGAGCGCGCCGGTCAGCCACGACCAGCACACCTCGGGCAGCAGCGGGTCGGCGGCCATCTCCGGCTCCAGCTCCGCCCGCACGAGGGTCACCAGGCGGAACGTTCCGCGCCAGGCGTCGTGCCCGGCCGGATCGTGCAGCAGCACCAGCCGGCCGTCGGCGAGGTCCTGCTCGCCGTCCACGACCGTCGCCTCCAGCGCGTGGGCGAACGGGGCGAGCCGCTTCGGCGCCGGCGTCGGCTCGATCTCGATCTGCGGCCGCAGCCGGGCCGCTCTCAGTCCGTCGACGGCGGACCGGAACGGCAACGGAGCCGACCTGCCCCCGTCCTGGTCCCCCTCGTTCGCGTCATCCATCCCGCCAGCGTCGTCCGACAGTCGTCCCTGAGCCGCAGCCATGCGGGGAAGATTAAGGGGAACGGGGCCTTCGCGCAGGGCAAGACACCCGCGCCGGGCCTGCGGACGGGTGCGCGCTGGGCGAACAGGCGCACGGACCGCGCACGCCCGCGACGCACCCCGCACGCGGCGAGGGGGCCGGGCTCGGGGCGGCGAGGGGGCGGCCGCACGGCCTCCGGCGCCGTGCGAGACTTGCCGTCGTGAGTGCGAACGAGAGCCCGGCGGGCCGGCAGCCGACAGCGACCCATGACAGCGCCTTCATGAAGGCGTGCAGGCGTGAGCCCGTGCCGCACACGCCCGTGTGGTTCATGCGGCAGGCCGGACGCTCGCTGCCGGAGTACCGCAAGGTCCGCGAGGGCGTCCCGATGCTCGAGTCCTGCATGCGGCCCGAGCTGGTCACGGAGATCACCCTGCAGCCGGTGCGCCGGCACGACGTGGACGCGGCGATCTACTTCAGCGACATCGTCGTCCCCCTCAAGGCCATCGGCATCGACCTCGACATCAAGCCCGGCGTCGGCCCGGTCGTCGAACGCCCCATCCGCACCCGCGCCGACCTCGCCCAGCTGCGCGACCTCACCCCCGACGACGTCTCCTACGTCACCGAGGCCATCGGACTGCTCACGGCAGAGCTCGGCGCCACCCCGCTGATCGGTTTCGCGGGCGCCCCTTTCACTCTCGCGAGCTACCTCGTCGAGGGCGGGCCGTCGCGCACGTACGAGAACGCCAAGGCGATGATGTACGGCGACCCCGAGCTCTGGGCCGACCTGCTGGACCGCCTCGCCGAGATCACGGCGGCCTTCCTCAAGGTGCAGATCGAGGCGGGCGCGAGCGCCGTCCAGCTCTTCGACTCCTGGGCCGGCGCGCTCGCCCCGGAGGACTACCGCCGCTCCGTGCTGCCCGCCTCCGCGAAGGTGTTCCGCGCGGTCGAGGGCTACGGCGTCCCGCGCATCCACTTCGGGGTGGGCACCGGTGAGCTGCTGCGGCTCATGGGCGAGGCCGGGGCGGACGTCGTCGGCGTCGACTGGCGCGTCCCGCTCGACGAGGCCGCCCGCCGGGTCGGCCCCGGCAAGGCGCTCCAGGGCAACCTCGACCCCACGGTCCTGTTCGCCGGCGCCGAGGCCGTCGAGGCCAAGGCCCGTGAGGTCCTGGACGCGGCCGCCGGACTCGAGGGCCATGTCTTCAACCTGGGCCACGGCGTCATGCCCTCCACCGACCCGGACGCGCTGACCCGGCTCGTGGAGTACGTCCACACGCGGACGGCCCGCTGACTCACCAGGTGTGCCGGGGACGCGCCCGCCTGCCGAACAGCAGGCCGCGCGGCTCCGGCGGCGCCGGCGTACCGGGCTTGAGCGGCCAGGCGAGCAGCATGCCCGCGAGGAAGCCGACGACGTGCGCCGCGTACGCCACGGTCCCGGCGCCCGAGACGCCCTCGCCCGAGGAGTACACCGCCTGCAGCCCGAACCAGAAGCCCAGCACCAGCCAGGCCGGCAGACGCAGCGGCAGGAACACCAGGAACGGCACCAGAACCCACACCCGGGCCTTCGGATAGAGCACCAGATAGGCGCCCAGCACGCCGGCGATCGCGCCCGACGCTCCGATCAGCGGATCCGTGGAGTCGGCGTTGACCAGAGCGAAGCCGTACGAGGCGGCATAGCCGCACACGACGTAGAAGACCGCGAAGCGGACGTGCCCCATACGGTCCTCGATGTTGTTGCCGAAAATCAGCAGAAACAGCATGTTGCCCAGCAGATGCAGCCAGCCGCCGTGCAGGAACATCGCCGTCAGCACGCTCAGCGCCGGCGACTTGGCGTAGTCAGGCGGCCCCAGCTGGCAGGATGCGCCCCGCACCTCGCCGGTGGGGACGAGCTGCGGAAACTGATGGTCGATCAACTCGCGCGGCACGGCCGCCCAGTGATCGAGGAAGGCATGCAGATGGCACGTCTGCGCCAGGCTGCTGTCGCCCGCCACGGAGCCGGACAGGCCCGGCATGTACAGGAACACGAGGACGTTCGCGGCGATCAGCGCGTACGTCACCACCGGGGTGCGGCGCACGGGGTTCACGTCATGCACGGGGATGACCACAAGGAAGTAGTGCCCCCGATCCGTTCGGCGAATCGGTGAACGCCGCTTCCCAGCAGTGCGTATGAACCGGCAACCGCTCGCGGCACGAGGAAGGCGGGTCGCGGGGACGACGTGAGGAACAGCGATGAACGACCGAGTTACCCCCGCGATGCACGCCACGCCCGACGGCGAGGCGGAGCTCTCGCTGGTGATCCGGCTGCCCTGGGAGGACGTGGCACGACTCGGCCAGGAGGCCGGGCGGCTCGCTTCGCAGATGCAGCGCCCGGTGACGCTGGACGAGGCGGTCAGCAACCGGCTGCGGTCGCGGGCCGCGTCGGCCGCGCACGCGAAGCCGGCGGAGCAGGCCCCCGCCGCCGCGGTCTCCGCACTGCCGCGCCTGACCGGAACGGCTTGAGGAGCGCCGGAACAAAACGGTTTCACAAGCGTTTGAGCAGGGCCGTCGGCGACGCGGCGGAGCGGTCCGCGACATGACGGAGGGGAACCGCTCCGGGCGGGACCGGGCGTAACCGCTTGAGAAAGCGGACGCGACAGCGCACCGGCGGAGCTGGTCGCGCGTACCGCGGGGCGGGGGGGGGGGGGGGGGGGGGGGGGGGG